>JBFYOK010000155.1:0-10925 GCA_041303845.1 Microbacteriaceae bacterium
ACGGTTGACGCCATAACGCTTGATTCCCTCCGCGACTGGCTCTGGGCTGAATCACAAGCTGGGCTGACAAACAAAAGCCTGGCCCGCCGCACGTCGAGCGTGCGCGCCTTCACCGGCTGGCTAGCCCGAACGAACAAGAGTTCCCACGATGCCGGTGCTCGGCTCAAGACGCCCAAGCCAGGGTCGAGCCTTCCGCGCGTGCTCACGCACGAGACGATGACCGACATTCTCGACGGGCTGTCCGTCGCCGCTTCTGGCGACGACCCCATGGCAATTCGTGATCTCGCGATTATCGAATTGCTGTACGCGTCGGGCATCCGGGTCAGCGAACTTGCCGGGCTCGACATAAATGATCTGGCCCTCGCCGACCACACCGTTCGGGTCACAGGTAAGGGCTCGAAGGAGAGGGTCGTGCCGTTCGGCGTTCCGGCCGGGTCCGCGATGAGCAACTATCTGCGCACGGCTCGTCCCCAGCTCAGTGCTGAATCATCGGCGGATGCAACACCCGCGCTCTTCATCGGTCGCCGAGGTGCTCGCATCAACGTGCGCACCGTGTACCAGCTCGTCGCGTCGCTCCTCGCGGACATCCCGGGCTCCGGACCCATCGGCCCTCACACGCTGCGCCACACGGCGGCAACCCACGTTCTTGACGGGGGAGCCGACCTGCGCATCGTGCAAGAGCTTTTGGGGCATTCGAGTCTCGCGACCACACAGGTCTACACGCACGTGTCGAAAGAGCGACTGAAGGAGTCGTACGAGCGCGCGCACCCGCGTGCCTGACCGACTCACCGCAACGACGAAGGCCCATCTCCCCACGGCTTGAGTACGGAAGGTCGCGCTCGCTCGAGCAGAACTCGCGGCGACACATACTGGCCTAGATACCGCGCACCGAGATGCAGGCACGAGCAGACGTGCGCGTCATCCCAGACGGTGTCAGGAAACGAGATGACGCCGATCTGATCGCCAGCGAGAACGTCCGTTCCCGCGCCGACTACAGCTTCGACGGGCGTCAGAGTCGACACCACGCCACCGCCATGATCAATCGTCACGGCAGCGCGACCGGCTACGAGGCCAGCGAACAGGACGCGCCCGTGCGCAGGTGCCCGAACGAGTTGACCATTCGCAACGGCGATGTCGAGACCTCGGTGCCCCGCCCCATACGCCGATGCGGGAGCGCGATACTCACGGGTAACTGCGCGGGGAGCATCCACTGGCCAGACCCACGAATTGCTCAGCATCCCGGCATGTGCCGGCTGCGAGCTGGTCAGGCTTGCTCCGAGCGTGACAACAACGGCCAGTGAGATGAGGAGAGTTCGAGTGACGACAAGATTGCGCATCCGCAAACCCTCGCCCGTGAAGAGAGCTACTTTGCGCGCTCAGCCTCGAACTGTGTAAACATCTGCTCTTCGCGCTCCTTGCGAGGGTAGAAGATCCAGGTCAAGGCAGCGCCAACGAGCATCGCGGCAATGCCGGTCAGGTACGCGGCATCGGAACCCTGCAAGAACGACGTGCGTGCCGCTGCGACAATCGACTCACTGTATTCCGGGTACTGACTCGCGAGATCGAATGCGCTGCCGAAAGAGGCGCGCAGCTGCGACCCAATATCGGTCGTGATGCCCGCTTGAACACTTGCCGGAGCGCCAGCGATGTCCGCCGCAATTGATGCTGCGTAGCTTGCACCCAGGATTGCGCCGAGAAGCGACTGCATGATGGCGCCGCCGAGGTCGCGTTGCAGGTCACCCGTGCCAGAAGCCATTCCGACGCGAGTGACGGGCACGGATGCGGTGAGCGAGTGCGAGGCTGGCGTGCCCGCGATTCCGACCCCGGCGCCAATCAGCGCGTAGGACAAGACAACAGCCGACACAGGAGTATCTGTGGTCCACAAGGCGTACATCGAGACGAACCCTAAGGTGCACAGTGCAAAACCCAGCAGGAGCGTGATGCGCGACCCAAGTCGCGCGATGAGTCGACTCGACAGCGGAGCTGTGGCCACCATCAGGATGACGCAGGGCAGAATCGCGAGTCCCGCTTCGAGGGTGTTGTAATCGAGCACGTTCTGCAGGAACTGCTGACCGACAAACATCGCGCCCATCAGTGAGCCGAAGACGATGATTCCGGAAACGGCAGCAACCCAGAAGGTCGGGCGCGCGGCATACGTGAGGTCGAAGAGCGGTTCCCGCACCGTCGCTTGGCGCCAGAAGAAGGCCACCCCTGACACCACGGCGATGACGAGCATGGTGATTCCGGTCATCGCTTGGTCGGGAAGGGTGACGAAGTTGATTCCCAGAACGAGTGCGCCAACGAAAACGGCAGAAAGGACTCCACCGAGGTGATCGACCGGTTCCGTCGTTTCGTTAATGCGACCCGGCACTTCTTTCCACACCAAGAAAATCGCCGGGATGGCAAACGGAATCGCGATGACGAATGCCCAACCCCACGGTGCGAACATCAGCAGTGCGCCGGCGAGCAGGGGAGACATGGCAGACATGGCCGCACCGAGAGCCGACCAGAGCGCAATGGCTCGCGTTCGGGCGGCCCCAAACCACAACGCCGAAATGAGCGCGAGGGTGGTCGGGTAGGCCATGCCGGCCGCAAAACCACCGAGCAAACGTGACAACGCGAGAATCTCGACAGTCGGAGCAAGTGCGGACATGATGGCGGCGGGGATGCCCGCAATCAACCCAATCAGAAGCATGTTCTTGCGCCCGTAGCGGTCGCCGATGGCACCGAGGTACAGCACGGTGGCGGCAAGTCCGAGCGAGAATCCCATAGCCACCAGGTTCAACCCGGTTTGCGAGGCACCTAGGTCTTTGCCGATCTCGGGCAGTCCGACGTTGGCCACCGCAAGGTTCATGTTTGCCACTCCGGCGCCCAGGATCAATGCGGTCAGGATGCGCCCGGCGTTCTTCGGGGCCGTTACAGGTGAGTTCGCAGTCATAACGTTCCCTACGGTACACTTTGAGCACGGCATCGGAAACGGTGTCGAATTCGCGTGCTCAACACATTCGCGAATCCCCATCGGTCGGTAGATTCACACGACTCTCCGCGGGGCCACGAATGAGCACCAGGGCTTCACTCCGCCGGAGGGAAGCGACTCAACCGCAAATTGGCGTAGCGCACATGCGCGCGCCGAAGAATAAGGACATGGCCATGGCCGTTGTAACCATTCGCCAGCTGCTCGACAGCGGCGTTCACTTTGGACACCAGACTCGCAGGTGGAACCCGAAGGTAAAGCGCTTCATTCTTGCCGAGCGCTCGGGCATTCACATCATCGACCTGCAGCAGTCACTCGGGTACATCGATAAGGCGTACGAGTTTGTCCGCGAGACCGTTGCCCACGGTGGCACGATCCTCTTCGTTGGAACCAAGAAGCAGGCTCAAGAGGCAATCCGCAACGAGGCAACTCGTGTCGGACAGCCGTTCGTCAACGAGCGTTGGCTCGGCGGACTGCTCACGAACTTCCAGACGGTCGGTAAGCGCCTGTCTCGCATGAAGGAACTCGAAGAGCTCGACTACGAAGACGCCAGCAAGAGCGGGTTCACCAAGAAGGAACTGCTCATCAAGAAGCGTGAGCTCGACAAGCTCCACAAGAGCCTGGGCGGTATCCGCAACCTCACGAAGACGCCCAGTGCGATGTGGATTGTGGACACCAAGAAGGAGCACCTCGCGATCGATGAGGCACGCAAGCTTGGCATCCCCGTCATCGGCATTCTTGACTCCAACTGCGACCCCGACGAAATGTCGTTCCCGATTCCTGGTAACGATGACGCCATCCGTTCGGTTGGCCTGCTGACGCGCATTATCGCCGACGCAGTAGCCGAGGGTCTCATCCAGCGCCACCAGAAGCCCGCTGAGGGCGACAACGCTGAGCCTATGGCTGAGTGGGAGCGCGAACTTCTCGAGCAGGGCGCAGCTGACGCTGCCGCTGCTGAGGTTGCACCCGAGGCTGCACCCGTAGCCGACGCTGCTCCTGAAGCTGCTGCCGAGTAACACCTTTTACGCAACACGCGAAAATCACGACTTCAAGAATTCAAGGAGAAACGAAAACACATGGCTGATTTCAGTCTGGAAGACGTCAAGACCCTGCGCGAGCGCCTCGGCACCGGCATGGTCGACACCAAGAACGCACTGGTCGAGGCCGGTGGCGACATGGAGAAGGCTGTCGAAATCCTTCGACTTAAAGGAGCAAAGGGCAACGCAAAGCGTGCCGACCGTTCCACGAGTGAGGGCTTGATTGCCTCAGACGCAACCGACACCCGCGCCACGATGATCGAACTCGCGTGCGAGACCGACTTCGTTGCCAAGGGTGACAAGTTCGTCGCTCTCGCCGACACCGTGCTCAAGGCAGTCGTTGCTGCCGGAGCGAAGACGGTTGAAGAAGGTCTCGCTGCGTCGGCTGGCGACAAGACGGTTGCTCAGGCAATCGACGACGAAGCCGCCATCATCGGCGAGAAGATCGAGCTGCGTCGCGTTGCGGTCGTCGAAGGCGACCACATTGCCGTCTACATGCACCAGACCTCAAAGGACCTCCCACCACAGGTTGGTGTGGTTGTTGCTTACTCGGGATCTGACGCAACCGTTGCGCGTGGCGTCGCCATGCACATCTCGTTCGCTGACCCGCAGTACCTCTCGCGCGAAGACGTTCCGGCCGCCGAGGTTGAGAACGAGCGCAAGATCGTGAGCGAGATCACGCGTCAAGAAGGCAAGCCAGAAGCTCAGATCGAGAAGATCGTCGAAGGCCGCCTCGCTGCCTTCTTCAAGCAGGTTGCTCTGCTCGAGCAGGACTACGCAGCTGACGACAAGCAGAAGGTGTCGAAGGTTCTCTCCGACGCCGGTGTGACCGTCGTTGGCTTTGCACGCTTCAAGGTTGGCGCGTAAGCGAAAACGTGTGAATTCGGGTCGGATGCCATTGCGCATCCGGCCCGTTTTCTTTTGCCCATCAAGAAATCTCACAAGCAAATGTGTCCGGGCACGGCGCGCCCGAGCACTCGAGGGAGACCACTCGGCGTAGTTTTTTACTCGAGCCACAGCGCGACCGAAAGAGGACACCATGACACCCGCAAAGAACCGCCGTCGAGTCCTTCTGAAGCTCTCCGGTGAAGCGTTTGGTGGTGGAGGTCTTGGGGTCAATCCGGACGTGGTGAGCCAAATCGCACGTGAGATTGCGAAAGCTGCCGAAGAGACCGAAATCGCGGTTGTCGTCGGCGGAGGAAACTTCTTTCGCGGAGCGGAGCTCTCGCAACGCGGTATGGACCGCTCGCGAGCCGACTACATGGGCATGCTCGGAACTGTCATGAATGCGCTTGCCCTGCAGGACTTTCTCGAACAGGCCGGTGCTGAGCCACGCGTTCAGTCCGCCATCGCGATGGCACAGGTCGCCGAGCCGTATTTGCCGCTCCGCGCAATCCGTCACCTAGAAAAGGGTCGGGTCGTGATTTTCGGTGCCGGTGCCGGGCTCCCGTTCTTCTCTACTGACACTGTGTCCGCTCAGCGCGCGCTCGAAATTCACGCTGACGAAGTGCTGGTCGCCAAGAACGGCGTAGACGGTGTTTATGACGCCGACCCGCGAACCAACCCGAAGGCAAAGAAGCTCGCCAAGGTGACCTTCCAAGATGCGTTGCAACGTGGACTCAAGGTCGTTGATTCCACCGCTTTCAGCCTCTGCATGGACAACGGCATGCCGATGCGCGTCTTCGGCATGGAGCCCGAGGGCAACATCGCGAAGGCCATCCGGGGCGACAACATCGGCACTCTCGTCTCCAACTAGACTTTCCTGAGGTGCGAGTTGCACCACAGTTTCATATTTAGTTGGGAGCATGCGAGATGATCGCTGACGTTCTGTCTGAGACCAAAGACCGCATGGCGAAGGCCCTCGACGTTGCGAAGGAAGACTTCTCGACGATTCGTACCGGTCGCGCGAATCCGCAGATGTTTCAGAAAATCATGGTCAGCTACTACGGCACGCCGACTCCGCTGGCGCAACTGGCATCGTTGAGCAACCCCGAGGCACGCACCATTTTGGTCACCCCATTCGACAAAACAGCGCTGCGTGACATCGAGCAGGCTGTTCGCGACGTACCTAACCTTGGGGCAAACCCGACGAACGATGGATCGGTCATCCGCGTGACACTGCCCGAGCTCACCGAAGAACGTCGCAAGGAATTCGTCAAGATCGTGAAGACCAAGGGCGAAGACGCCAAGGTGGCTTTGCGTAACATCCGTCGAAAAGCCAAAGATGATTTGGATTCCCTCAAGGGTGACGTGGGCGAAGATGACCTGTCGCGCGCCGAGAAGGAACTCGAGGCAATCACCAAGACTCACGTCGATGCCATTGACGATGCACTGAAGCGCAAAGAAACCGAGCTGCTCGAGGTCTAGTCATGTCCGACTCCAGCGATAAACACTCTGGGCTAGATCAAGCCCTGGCGCAGCTCGAAGAGGCAAACGAGCGCGTCAATAAACGTGCAGGCCGTGACTTGGCGGCCGCAACCGGTATGGGCTTGGCGCTCGGTGCTGGCGTAATCGTCACGCTTTTCTTTGTCGACAAACAGTGGTTCATTTTGTTCGGCGGATATTTCTTGATTGGCGCTGCATCAATCGAACTTGCTCGTGCTTTTCGCAACAAGAACTTGGTCGTGCCGGTCATCCCGGTGGCGATCACTGTTTTGGCAGTAATCCCGCTGGCCTACTACCTCGGACCGCTCTGGGCCTGGGCGGCAATTGGCGCGGGAGCTCTTCTGACCTTCCTCACTCAAGTTGTTTTGCGGTTGTTACCCAAACAAGACTCATTCTCGCTGGGCAACTCGATGCTCGCAGCGCTCTTCACCTTGACGTATGTGCTTGGTCTTGGATCATTCTCAATCGTGCTGGTTGCGCAGCCAAACGGGCAATGGTGGACGCTCTCGATGCTGATCCTCGCCGTGTCTGCCGATGTTGGAGCATTTGCGTCGGGCGTTCTTTTCGGGAAGCACCCGATGGCACCGCGCATTAGCCCCAAGAAGACCTGGGAGGGTTTTGCCGGAGCTGTGCTCGCGGTTGCCATCGCTGGTGTTCTCGTCGCCATCCTGGCCATTGATCAGCCGCTTTATGTTGGGATTGTTCTTGGCGTTGCCGTACTCATCACCGCGACTGCCGGCGATCTTTTCGAGTCTCAAGTCAAGCGCTGGATTGGCATCAAGGACATGAGCAACTGGCTGGCAGGTCATGGCGGGTTCCTCGATCGACTCGATTCGATCATCCCCAGCGGCGTTGTTGTCTTTGGCTTCTACCTCGTACTGAATGTTTGAGAGAATGGAACTCGTGAAAACATTTCCGCACACCTCAAAGACCTCATCCGGCTATGACACCGAGGCCGTAGACGCCTTTCTGGCTGAGGCCCGAGCTGCGTATGAAGCAGACTCGCCAACAGCCCGAGTCACGAGCAAGGTTGTGCGTGAGGCGTCGTTCCCGATGCAGCGTGGCGGGTACCTCATCGACCAGGTAGACAACGCGCTTGAGCGACTCGAGATTGCTATGGCCGAACGCGAACGCGAGCACGCCATCGAGACGGAGGGTTGGGAGTCCTACACGAAGCGACTACTCGAATCTTCGACCGAGGTTCTTGTCCGCCTTTCTCGACCGGCTCGCAAGCGCTTTCGTCGAGCTGGCTTCCTCGTTGTGGGTTACAAGGTTTCGGATGTTGACGCTTTTGCAACTCGGATTGTGGCCTACCTCGAATCCGGTTCGCCACTGACTGCCGACGAGGTTCGCAAGGTCGTCTTTCGTTCGCAGCGCGGTGGTTATGACGAGCGCCAGGTCGACATGGTGCTCGACGCCGTCGTTGAAGCTATCCTCGCCTCGGGACGTCACTAACTCACTCAGGCGCTGCTGAACGGTTTCTCAAGCACAGTCGGCGTAAAATTGCCCCATGGTCAGGCACCGGAATTCTCGACGCGCATGGCGCGGTCTGAGTGCTCGCCCTTTAACCCCTCGCAATGGCGTTCACGGTAGCGCTGTCGAAGAAGTCGACCTCCCGCTTCTCGAAGACACTGAGCCGTATCGACTTCGGTTTTCGTGGCGCAAACCCCTCGTCGTGCTCGCGTTCTTTTTCTGTTCGGCGGTGATGTTCGTGAACGCCGTCGACCCGTATTCCGGTGCCACCGCTTCGCCGTACTTTCGTGTTGCCCCCTACGTGGCGCTTGAGGTTAACGCGCAGGACGTACTTGCGACGGGCGGTGTGCAGAATGCGGTCCGTGACATTTTCACGGTCGAGGAGGCTCGGCTCGTCATCCCTGAGCAGGGCATCCCGGACCCCGACACGGCGAAGGCAATCGGTTACCAGATGGTCATGGAGCGCGGTTGGGGTGCCGATCAGTACGACTGTCTCGCGTTGCTGTGGGATCGCGAGTCTCGCTGGAATACCTACGCGGAGAACCCCGAGAGTGGTGCTTATGGCATTCCACAATCCTTGCCCGGTGACAAGATGGCATCCGTCAGCGACGACTGGCGCACTAACCCGGTGACACAGATCACATGGGGGCTGCGCTACATCGAAGGTCGCTACGGTTCTCCATGTGGCGCCTGGGCTCATTCCGAAGAAATGAACTGGTACTAGTCGTGGCCCGCAACCGCCGGTCTCGCAAGCGTGACGGCGAACATGAGCCGCTCGACGTTTCGTTGCTGATGATGGGGGCTCGGCGAACAGAAATCCGGAACGGTTCCGAATGGGTCGTTCAACCGATCGGGGCCGCTTCGGCAGTCAAGACCTATACCTGCCCCGGATGCTCGCTCGAAATTGCACCCGGAGTCGCTCATCTCGTGGCGTGGCGGGCCGACAACATGTTCGGCGATGATGCGGCTATCGCTGAGCGCCGGCATTGGCACACTCACTGTTGGAAGGTTGCACGCTAAATGATTGAAATACGAGGTGGTGTTGAGCTTCCGGCGCACCGCGAGGACATCGAGCTGCACACGCGAGACGGATTGACGCTCGTTGGTGAACTCGCGATGCCCCGTGACCGGCAACCGGTGGCGACGATTGTGACCCTGCACCCTTTGCCGACGGCCGGCGGTTTCATGGATTCGCACATTCTGCGAAAGGCTGCGAATCGTTTGCCTGCTCTCGCCGACATCGCTGTGCTGAGGTTCAATACTCGGGGCACCAAGAGCCCCCGCGGAACGAGCGAGGGTGAATTCGGTCACGGGCACACTGAGGTCGATGATGTGGCTGCCGCGATGGATTTCGTCACCGCTCGAGGATTGCCCAACGTCTGGCTCGTCGGATGGTCGTTCGGCACCGAACTCGCACTGAAATACGGACTCGACCACGGGATTGTGGGCGCAATTTTACTGTCACCACCGCTCCACCGTGCGACCGCGGAAGAAGTTGCTGCGTGGAACGGGAACCCACGGCGTCTCGTGGCGCTCATCCCTGAACTCGATGACTATCTGCAACCGGATGAAGCGCGCGAGCGATTCGCCAGCGTCAAGCACATCGAAATTGTCGCCGTCGAGGGTGGCAAGCATCTGTGGGTGGGGGAGCAGCAGACGAGTCGAGTGCTGAACGAAATCGTTGCGCGGCTCAACCCGTCGGCGTTGCCGTTGCCCGAAGAGTGGGACGAAACCGCCTAGCGCTTGTCCTGCATGGGCATGATGACCTGCTTGACAATCAACACGATTGAAGCGGCGACCGGAATGGCAATCAGGGCGCCAAGAATGCCGAGGAGCGACCCACCGGCGAGAGCGGCGATGACCACAATGGAGCCTGGAATCTGAACCGCGCGGTTCATGATCTTCGGGCTGAAGACGTATGCCTCTACCTGCATGTACACGAGGTAGTAGATGCCAACAATGAGCGCGGTGGTCGGAGACACGAGAAGCAACTGCGAAACAACGATGATAGCTGAACCGACCAGCGTGCCAATGAGCGGGATGAGCGACATGCCGAACGCGATGAACGCGAACACAATGGCGGCGCGGCCGCCGATGACGGTGAGCAGGATGAACGTCAGAATGCCGTTGATGAGTCCGAGAAGAATCTGTCCCACGACATAGCGCCCAACGCCGTCGGTGACCTGGTTGCTGAGGTCGATGAAGCGCTCGCGGCTCGAGGCGGGCACCAGGCGGAAGGTGGCGTTCTTGATGTGCTTCAAGGACGCGGTGAAGTACAGGGTCAAGATCAGAACGACGAATACACCGAATATGCCGTTGGCAATGGAAACTCCGACAGCGAGTGCACCGCCCGCGAGATCCGCGAAGTGTGTCGGGTCTTTGAAGAATGAGGCGATCTCGTTCAGAACTGCATTGACGTCAATGACTCCACCGAATTGTTTGTCGAGATAGTCTGCCCAGTCTTCGGTTTTCGTACTTTCGATCAGTGCCGGAATTGTGGTGATGAATCCCGAGGCCTGTTCGGCGACGAGGGGAACAATCGACAACACGAGCAAAGCCACGGCAAGCAGCACGACGGCAAGAACGACAACAATTGCGGCCCAGCGAGGGAGGCTCTTCTTCTCCAGCCAGTTGACCGCCGGGTCAAGACCGAGGCTCAGAAACAGTGCGGCACCGATGTAGGTCAGGATGGTCGCCAACGAGGTGACGGCCGACATCAACATCAGGGCGATACCGACGCCAAAAGCGCCGAACAGTCCTACCCGGAATGCATTCTGAATGCGCATGGGGCTTTTTCCTTTACTCAGGCTCAGCTGCCGGTTTGCGGCGTGAGCGCGTTTGTGGCTTTGCGGATGTATCCCAAATCGTGGATGCCTGGGCAACGAGCGACCTCAAGTCTTCGAGGTAGCTTCCAATCGCTTCACGCTCAACGCGGAGGTCAGCGACTCGTGCCTCGGCAGCCGCAATCGCTTCGCGCGACTGCTTGTCGGCCGTCTCCACGAGCGCGACGGAAGTTTTTTTCGCGTCTTCCAGAATCTTCTTGATGTGCTTATCAG
>JBFYOK010000156.1:0-14489 GCA_041303845.1 Microbacteriaceae bacterium
TGTCGTGTCCGCGGATGAACTTCAAGGACGCGTTCTTCATCGCAGCAAGGTCCCGAGGTGGCATCGTGAGCACACGCGTCAGTTTTGCCACGAGATCCTCGACGCTGTTGGGCTCAAACAAGAACCCGTTCTCACCGTCGTGAATGAGATGTGGCAAAGCCATCGCATTTGCACCTACGACGGGCAACGCGGTTGCCATTGCTTCCATCGTTGCGATGGACTGCAATTCTGCGATTGACGGCATCGCAAACACCTTGGCCCTCGAGAGCGCTGCTCGAAGTTCTTCATCCGACGCGAATCCCGTGAAATGCACCCGGTCTGCGATTCCGAGTTGAACGGCGAGAGCCTTGTGGTGATTGAGCAAGTCGCCGGTGCCAACGATGTCCAGTTTTGCGTCAAGTGCCGGATCGAGCTGCGCGACAGCCTTGAGCAGGACATCCAGCTTCTTCTCACCGGTTACTCGACCGACGAAGACAATCCGATTTTCAACATCCGTCGAGAAGTTTGGTGTGTAGTGATGCGCATTGATTCCACACGAGATGGCATGCACATCATCGAGATGCGTGTTCTCCTCGAGAAAATCCGCTGCTTTCCGAGTCGGCGTTGTGACAGATTCTGCGCGTCCAAAGATTCGTGCCGCTGAATCCCACGTGCGACGAATCAGCCACTGCTCGAGGAACGAAGGAACAGGGATGAAGTCAATGAGGTTCTCGGGCATAAAGTGGTTGGTTCCAACGAGTCGGATGCCCCTCCTCTGTGCCTCGAGCGACAATCCGTTGCCCACCATGAGGTGGGATTGGAAGTGCACCACGTCTGGCTTCACCGAGTCAAGAATGCGGCGACTCGAGGGTCGAATGTCCCACGGCAAAGCAAACCGCAACCAGTCATGCAGAACCCAGCGCCAACTGCGAAGCCTATGCACCATCATGGGCTGTCCCTCATGAACCTCGATGCTCGTGATGGGCTTGCCCTTGGGGCTTGGTGCCATGATGTGAACCTCATGACCCCGCTCAACAAGGCCAGCCGCCAAACGCTCCGCAAACTTCGCGGCCCCATTAACATCAGGACCGAACGTGTCACAACCGATGAGGATGCACAGACGGTCTTTCGTGCGAGCAGACGTGGCCCGTGATGTGCGTGGTGAACCCAACAGAAATCCTTGCCTGTGCTTGAGTGAGAACCCAAGAGGCGGGACTAACCCCACCGTAAACGAACACTTGATTGTACCGGAGTGAGTCTTGCGTCGCTTTCTGGGAACTTCTAGTGAGACTCGGTTTTCTGCTCAATCTCGTGATACGTCTGCGGATGGTGTCTGGCGAGCAGGAAGACGCCGACAACAGAAATGAGTCCGGCACCAACAAACGCAACGATTTCAAGTGGCCCCGCTTGCGCTGCTTCTTGAAGGATGACGATGGCGATTGTGACCGCGACGATCGGGTCGATAACCGTAAGTCCGGCAATAACCAGGTCAGGAGGGCCGGACGAGTAGGCATTCTGAACGAACAGTGAACCAAGGGCGGTGCCGAGAATGAGAAGCAGGAGGCACACCCACGTGAGAATTGACATGTTCTGTGTGATGAGCCCCTGAACAACCACTTTCGCGAGTGTCGCGACGAAGCCATAAAGCACACCTGCGCCGATGATGTACCAAATAGCGCGCGTGTGGCCCTTACCGAAGAAGAAAATCGAACCGAGAACGAGAAGTATGAGTGTCATAATTCCGACGATGAGCCAGAGCTCAAGGTCGCCCAGTGGACGATCGCGCGCCGTGTAGGCAGCAATCGAAACGAACAGTCCGATACCGATGACGCATAGCGCAATCGAGAGGATAGACATCTTGTTGAGCTTCACGTGACTGACACGCGAGTTAACAATCGCCGTAATGACCAAGGCGACGGCGCCAATCGGTTGAACAACGATGAGCGGCGAATACGCCAAACTCACGAGCTGAAACACAATCGCCAGAACGAGCATCACGGTTCCGATGAGCCACGACGGACGTTTCAGCAACGAAACCAGGTGTGACAGCTGAAGCCGAGACTTTCGGCGCTGACCCTTCTTCAGTGGATTTCGCGCTTCGGCATCAGATTCAACGCGACCTACGCCTGCGTGCTGAAACTGAGCACCGAGAGAGAGAAATACGGCACCAACGAGTGCGAATGGGATGCCGACGAGTTGCTTACCGTCGAATGGAATGTATCCGACCAAGTCGCTGAAGTTGGTGATGTCGGCGAAAGGCATGAGGCAAGGTTACCCCCTGCGCGCTCCCGTTATTCTGTTCATATGTCCGTGCGCCCGATTCTTATCTATGGGGAAGAAGTCCTCCACGACGTCGCTGCACCGGTTGTCACGTTCGATGCATCATTGCGTGAACTCGTCGCGGACATGTTTGACACGATGGATGCCGCACCTGGCGTTGGATTGGCCGCTCCACAGGTCGGAGTTGGGTTGCGCCTCTTTGTTTATGACTATCCCGATGACGAAGGCAACGAACGCCGGGGTGTAGCCATCAATCCTGAGTTGTTCATTAGCCCAACGGAGGTGCGTGAGACGACATCTGCTGACGATGAGGGCTGTCTTTCGTTTCCGGGAGAACGCTATCCACTCATTCGTGCAGAGCAAGCAATCTTGCGCGCAGTCAACCTCGACGGTGTCCCGTTTGAAATGACGTGCGATGGCTGGTTCGCGCGCATCATGCAACACGAATTCGACCACCTCAACGGGGTCATCTACGTTGATCGCCTCGGTGACCCCTTTCTGAAGGATGCCGACAAGGTCATGCGGAAGAGCGGCTGGGGAAAGCCGGGCAATCGTTGGACTCCCGGCATCGACAGCATTGAGGCGTAGCTAACCGGCCCAGCCCAAGAAGCGGAGCAAGGCAGCAACTGCGCCGGCTGAGATCACAGCAACGATGAACGGTGCCCGAAGAGCGAAGAGTCCCGCGGCCACGATGATGGCCGGGATGCGCGCATCCAGTTCAATGGACGAACCGACGGCCAGCGACTGAACTGCAACGAGCGCGGCGAGCATTGCCACCGTCAGAAGATTTGCCACTCGCATGGCCGTCGGATGTTCCAGTAACCGTGGCGGCACCAAGTAGCCGGCGAACTTCGTCGCGAATGACAAGGCAGACGCGACGAGCACAATCGTCCACATCGTCATCGCTGCACCTCATCACTGTGCAGCCCGGGCACCTCGCCCGGTTCTGTGGAATCATCCGGCTGCGTTTTCCCACTCGGTCGGTGCAGCCAGTTGGTCAAGCCCACGACAAGCGCAACCACGGCCGCGGCGAGCACGGGCACGCCAGGTGGCGAGAACGGAATAAGAGCCGTGGCGAGCACTGCTGCCGCGGCCGCAACGACACCGGCTTGAAGTTGGCGCAGTCGTGGCCAGAGAAGGCCAAGGAAGGCCGCTGCCGCAACGGCATCCAGGCCAAGACCGTTTACGTCGCCCAAAACGTTACCGACCAGCGCGCCCGCGAACGTCGTGAGATTCCAGCCGATGAAGACAGCAATACCCGTTGTCCAAAAGCCGACTCGTTGAGCCTTGACATCGTCCTGGTTGAGACCGACAGCCGTTGACTCATCAATTGTCAGTTGCGCTGCGATGGGTCGAATCCACCATTTCGTGCCCACAATCGGCGCCATGCGGATCGAGTAAATGCCGTTTCGTAAACCAAGGAATGCACTCGATGCAATCGCCGTCCATCCGGCCGCCAGTCCACCCGACGCGACAACACCAACGACGGCGAACTGCGACCCGCCCGAAAACAGAAAGAGACTCAAGACGCAGGTCTGCCAAACATCGAGTCCGGACGCAACGCTGAGCGCGCCGAAGGAAAACCCATACGTTGCAACGGCAACACCGACGGCGATACCCGACCTGAGGGCGACTCGCTCTGACAAAGAAAATGCCATTGCATCTCCTCACCGTGTGTGGCTCCCCGACTTGGACTCGAACCAAGAACCTGCCGGTTAACAGCCGGCTGCTCTGCCAATTGAGCTATCGAGGATTAGACCCCGGAGGGCCTCAACTACATTAGCACCACCTTTCGGCGGGCAAATAATCGAGAAACGGGACAAAAAATCTGAGTGTAATGGCCGAAGTGTGTGCCCTATCGTGGCGAATGGGCTAGTACCCGAGTGTCGGGTCAACCACACCCTCAAGAGGTTCACCGGCCATGTATGCCGCCACGTTTCGTCGCACGCGCTCCGCCAACAAAGGCCCGGTCATTTCTGGTGTGTCCGCCATGTGCGGCGTGATGAGCATGTTGGGTGCGGTCCACAGTGGATGCCCGTCTGGGAGCGGCTCAGGATCAGTCACGTCAGTTGCGGCACCCACGAGGTGACCAGCCTCGAGCGACTCGATGAGCGCATCCGTGTCGACCAAAGCGCCTCGCGCAATGTTGACCAGTGCGGCGTTGGGCTTCATTAATGCGAGTTCCGCGCGGCCGAGAATGTGCCTCGTCCCGGGCGTGAGTGCCGCTGCCACGATCACAACGTCTGCATCGGGCAAGACGTCATGCAGCCGATCAATCGTCACCGTCTCACTCGCACCGGGGACCGAGCCGTTCTGTCGACGAACAATCGTCGTATGCACGTCGTAGGGCGCCATCAGACGAATGATCTCGCGCGCGATGCCACCGGCGCCCAGAATGACGACTCGTTTGCCGAATAGCGAGATGCCGAGAAATGTAGAGTCCCAAGAGGTTGCTCGTGTGCGCATCGGGAGATAACGAAGTACTGCTTGAGTCAGCACAACTGCGTGTTCGGCCACCGGTTGCGCGAAGCATCCCTTTGCACTCGTAACAACAAGATCGGGTCGAGCTCGACGACGCAAGAGATCGGCAAAAGCATCGACACCTGCCCACGGCAGCTGCAGCCAGTTCAGTTGAGGGTTGGCTTCCAAAACTTCATCGAGCACGCTCACGCGCGAATTGGAAAGCCAGATAAGCGCTCTGGTTTCTTCGCCCAATTCACAAAGCTCTCCCCCGCCGTGGTCCACGGCACTGACAAATATGTCTGGCTGCTTCGGGGCGATGCTGATTGGCCCGGGAGCGCCTGCGACGCGAACGACGTTGGAATGTTCGCTGCCTGAAACGATGAGGTGTTGCCGCTCGAACGATCCGTCCGTCGGCTTACCCATGCCGTCAAAAGCGTCTCCGCTACTCATCGCGCAATGTCCTTCGCTGTGCTTCAAGATCGAGCAACTGTCGCTGGATTTCCCGCGACTCTTGCGTTGCCGCCGGGTCGAGGCGTTGCATGCGGCTGACGAGGTCGGCCTTCCTGCGAACCACGTCTCGCTCCACGAGCGACACGACAATTGCGCGGGCATAGGCAGCCATTTCCTTTTCACTGCGCTCTGGGATTGGCGCTACGGCTAGTTGCATGACGAGAGCGCGAATGTTCTCTGGCACATCACCAGCTACCCGTTCAATCCAGGTCATCTGGTCGAGGTTGTCTGCATTGGCTCCGATGGCGTCCCGAACAACCGCCAAACTCGGGTTTGAAACAAAACTCTGAGCGGCCTGGGCGAGCAGGTCGGCGCCCACGTCGGACGGCATCTGCAACATGGCCATCAGGGCATCACGCTCCTTGCGCGTCGCTGGGTCGGTCCCGAGCACGATTGGTGCTGAGCCGTCCACCTCGGCAGGTGTGCCGTTATCGCCGTTGGTACCGTTGGTGCCGCTGGGAGCAGCCGAGGCCTGTTTCGCCCCAGTGCGCGAGCCGCCACGGGCCACTGCTGCTTGAGCTTCGAGAACGTCGACACCGGTAATGCGTGCCAGCTCGCGCGTGTAGCCCGGCTTGAGCGACGCATCCCGAATATCGGACACGATCGGTGCTGCCTCGCGAAGTGCAGCAACGCGACCTTCGACTGTGTCGAGGTCGTAACGAGAGACCACCTGTCGAATCACGAATTCGAACATGGGCACTCGTGACTCGACGAGGTCTCGAACTGCCTGCTCGCCTCGGTGTAGCCGGAGGTCGCACGGGTCGAATCCATCCGGTGCAACCGCAACGAAAGTCTGCGCGGCAAATCGTTGCTCTTCGCTGAAGGCCCGCAGCGCCGCTTTCTGCCCTGCCGCATCCGGGTCGAAGGTAAAGATAACGGCCCCCAAGCCCGAATCGTCACCCATGATCCTGCGGATGACCTTGATGTGATCGACTCCAAATGCGGTGCCACAGGTGGCAATGGCGGTCGTGATGCCTGAAAGGTGCGCGGCCATGACGTCTGTGTAGCCCTCGACAACGACCACCTGACGCTGTTTCGCAATGTCTCGCTTGGCGAGATCGAGCCCATAGAGCACTTGCGACTTGTGATACACAGCGGTTTCAGATGTGTTGAGGTACTTGGGACCCTGGTCATCGTCGTACAGCTTTCGCGCGCCGAACCCGATGGTTTGACCAGTTACATCGCGAATCGGCCAGATCAGGCGGCCCCGAAATCGGTCGTACACACCTTTGTCGCCACTCGAGACGAGACCAGCGGCGACGAGCTCCTCGTCGGAAAACGCCTTCGATCGCAGGTGGTCGCGAAGTCCGTTCCAACCTTTGGGCGCGTATCCGATTCCGAACAACTCGGCAGCGCTCTTGTCAAAACCTCGTTCACCGAGGAAGGCACGACCGGTAGCTGCCTCAGCAGACCCCAGTTGCTCGATGAAGAACTTCTCAGCAGCCTGATTGGCAGCCAGGATGCGCACTCGAGAGCCCTTCTCAGCGGTTTCTTTGCCACCCTCTTCGTAATGCAGCTGAAAGCCAATTCGCTCAGCGAGACGCTCGATTGTTTCGGTGAACGACAGGTGGTCGGTCTTCTGCACGAACGAATAGACGTCACCGCTCTCGCCACAGCCAAAGCAGTGGTAGTACCCAACCCCAGGACGGACGTGGAAGCTCGGGCTCCGCTCGTCATGAAAAGGGCAGAGCCCCTTCAGTGACCCAACACCGGCGCTTTTGAGCGAAACGTGGTCTCCCACGATGTCCGCGATGTTCAGTCGGGATTTGAGCTCCTCAATGTCCGACTGCTTGATGCGCCCGGCCATGCTATTTCTCCACCAGTCGCTCGTGCCAAGTGAGGGCTGACTGATCCGTCAAGCTGGCCACTTGATCAACCACAACGCGCATGCGCGCATCGTCATCGTCGGCAGACGCCCAATCGTCGGCGAAGGACTGATCGAGGTGCGTCGCGCCCGTCGCGAAAAGCTTCTCGCAGAGGTCGGTAAGCACTTCTCGCTGCATCGTGTAGATCGGCTGACGGGAGTTTGTCACCATGACAAACGCAGCAACGATGCCCTTGAGAACGGCAATCTCTGCCAGGTATTCACGAGGAACAACGACGCTGGCGTTGAATCGCTGCAACTTCTTCTGCGGGTATGCCGCTCGTGTCGCATGGACGGCAGCGTGACAGAAGCGCCCAATCAACTGTGACGTGAGGTTCTTTAGCCGCGCCTGCGAGGATCGCGAAGCATCCCACGAGTCCAGCCAGGCATCCAGTCGGTCTAGCCGGTCGAATGCGGCAATGAGCTCATCGTGAGTGAACTCGCCACCGATCCACTCGAACATTTGGTCGACCAAAGCGTCGTGATCAACTCGAGCGCCAAGTTCTCGTGCGTCGATGTACCCGTTGACGATGGCGTCTTCGAAGTCGTGCACCGAATAGGCAACGTCATCAGAGAAGTCCATGACCTGAGCTTCGATGCACTTAGTGCGCTCGGGAGCGCCAGCACGAAGCCACTCGAAAACGTCAAGGTCATCACCGTAAAAGCCGAACTTGATGCGCCCGGCGGGGTCGAAGGCAGCCTGTTGTATCGGCCACGGGTACTTCGTGCTGGCGTCCAGACTCGCACGCGTGAGGTTGAGACCGAAGCTTCGTCCTTCAGGAGAAAACACTTTCGGTTCGAGGCGAGTGAGCAGGCGCAATGTCTGAGCGTTGCCCTCAAAACCGCCCGCAACCTCAATCCAATCGTTGAGAGCGCGTTCACCGTTGTGTCCAAACGGTGGATGCCCGATGTCGTGTGCGAGGCAAGCCGTGTCGACCACATCCGGGTCGAGCATCAAGCTGCCCGCAAGTTCCCGCCCGACTTGGGCAACCTCAAGGGAGTGCGTGAGTCGGTTGCGAGCAAAGTCGAGCCCGGCTGTCGGAGACAGCACCTGGGTTTTGGCAGCCAATCGCCGCAACGCACTTGAGTGAAGCAGGCGCGCGCGATCTCGGGCAAAGTCGCCTCGACGAGACGCGTGCCCTTCGGGGAACATGCGCTCGGCATCCGCGCCGGAATAGCCCGCAGTCAGCGGAGGCGTGCTCACGCGCTATCCACCGCTCGCATCAATTTCGGCGGCAGAAACCGTGCACTGTTCGGCTGCGCTCAGTTCTTGCGAGTCGAGCCACCCATAGGGCAATGTCGGCTTCTTTGGGGTGCCCTGACGGCCGCGTTGTCCTTCGGCATCTTCACCGGGATACGGCGCTTCGAGATCAAGTTGTGCGATGAGATCGTCGAGATGCGACAAGCTCGTTACTTGAGCGAATTGCGCCCGCAATTCTCCAACCGGATATCCCTTGAAGTACCACGCCATGTGCTTACGGATGTCGCGGCTCGCGTGTGACTCATCGCCAAGGAACTCGGTGAGCAGAACCAGATGGCGTCGAAGTGTGACAGCAACTTCGCCGAGATTTGGTTGCACCTGGCGATGATTGGTCACCTCTCCAGCGCGTTCACGGAAGGCGGCCTCGAGGTCAGCAAAAAGCCACGGGCGACCAAGACAACCGCGCCCGACGACAACGCCGTCGCAGTCTGTCTGCTCGACCATCCGCACGGCGTCCTCGGCGCTCCAAATGTCGCCGTTTCCGAGAACAGGGATTGACGTGATTGCCGATTTCAACTCACCGATAGCGTTCCAGTCAGCCTTGCCGGAATAGAACTCGCTCGCTGTTCGACCGTGCAGAGCGACCGCCGACGCGCCGGCCCCCTCGGCCGATTTTCCCGCCTCGATGAACGTGAGGTGATTCGCGTCGATGCCTTTGCGCATCTTCACCGTGAGTGGAATGTCGCCGGCAGCCTTTACTGCCTCTTCGACGATTTCGCGAAAGAGGGTGCGTTTCCATGGCAGTGCCGCGCCACCACCCTTGCGGGTAACTTTCGGCACCGGGCATCCAAAATTCAAATCGATGTGGTCGGCCAAGTTTTCTGCGACCAACATCTTTACGGCTTCGCGAACCGTCACCGGATCCACGCCGTAAAGCTGAATCGAGCGCACGCTTTCGGTTGGGTGGCTTTGAATGAGCAGCATTGAGCCTGGGGTTCGCTCGACGAGCGCCCGCGACGTGATCATTTCGCTGACGAAAACCCCGGCGCCCTGTTCGCGGCACAGGCGCCGGTACGCCATATTCGTGATGCCAGCCATGGGGGCAAGGACCACCGGGACGGCGGGTCGAATGGGGCCGATAGCCAACGTGGATGCGTGCGACTCACGCACCTCATCACGCACGGCTGTCTCAACCACGGTCTCTCGATTCCTTATTCGCAAATACGGTTCAAGTATCGCAGAGCCGACCGCCAGTGAGGATGCGCTGCGGTGGAATACGCCGAAGACTAGGCGTCGCGCGCCGCGGCTGCCTCGGCGAGAGCGGATGCAAAAGCATCGCTGCCCTGCGCACCTGAAATGCCGTATTTTCCGTCGATGACATAAAACGGCACACCAGAGATGCCATATTTGGCTGCTAACGCGACATCGGCTTCAACTGCAGAGCGATAGGTTCCCTCGTCGAGTGCCGTGCGTGCGGCATCCGCATCGAGTCCGGCTTCTGCTGCCACTGACACGAGCTCTTCGATTCGACCGAGATGACGTCCCTGTTCAAAGTAGGCGCTGAGGAGACGTTCTTTGACTTCGCCTTGTTTGCCGTGAGCTTTCGCGAAATGCAAGAGCTCATGAGCCTTACCCGTGTTTGTCTGATGCACTGAGTCGTAGTCGTAATTGAGGCCAACACCTTCTGCAATGGTTGTGACGCGCTCAAGCATCTTCTCGACTTCTGCAACGGGCATGCCCTTGCGTCCGGCGAGGTAATCAATCGGCGTCCCATCGAAATCAACGGGAGTATCCGGCGCTAGTTCGAACGAGTGGTACTCAACCTCAACTTCACCGGCAAACTGCTCGACGCCTGCTTCGAACTTGCGTTTGCCAATGAAACACCACGGGCATTGAACATCCGACCAGATGTCGACTTTGATTGGGGCGCTCATTTTTTCACCTTCGGCTTGTCGACTGCGCCGCCAAAACGGCGATCGCGGTTGATGTACAGGTCGAGCGCCTGCCAGAGGTGCGCGCGCTTGAAATCAGGCCAGAGCGTGTCGAGAAAGACCATCTCGGCATACGCGGATTGCCACAACAGGAAGTTGGAGGTGCGCTGCTCGCCGCTGGATCGCACGAAAAGGTCAACGTCAGGCATCTCAGGTACATACAGAGACTTGGCAATGGTCTTTTCGGAGATTGACCGAGGATTGATCTTGCCTGACGCAACCTGGTCAGCGATGGCGCGAACCGCGTCTGTAATCTCGGTGCGACCGCCGTAGTTGACGCACATCGTCAACGTCAGTCCGGTGTTCTTCTTTGTGAGCTCTTCAGCAAATTTGAGTTCGTTCAGAACTGAGGGCCACAACTTTGGCGTGCGACCGGCCCAGCGAAACCGAACGTTCCATTCGTTGAGCTGGTCTCGGTGACGGTGCAAGACGTCTCGGTTGAAGCCCATCAAGAACTTCACTTCTTCGGGTGACCGGCGCCAGTTCTCCGTCGAGAATGCATAAACCGAGAGAAACTTAACGCCCGCTTGAATTGCACCGGCGACGACATCGAGAAGAGTCGCCTCCCCTTCTTTGTGGCCTTCGATGCGGGTCAGCCCACGCTGATTTGCCCAGCGGCCGTTGCCGTCCATGACAATCGCGACGTGCGACGGAACCGACCCTGCAGGAAACTTCGGAGGGTGCTCCCCTGTCCAATCGAGCGGGCGGTAAGCAACGGCGTCTTTGTGCGTGAACGGCTTGCTCATCGTGCGACGTGCTCCATCGACTTCAGCCCGCGTTCGAGATGCCACTGCGCATAAGCGGAGATGAGCCCGGACGTGCGGTCGAGATCACGCGCGTCGGTTTGCTCGAGCAAAGCCCAGTTTCCTTCGAGCAGAGCGCTGAACGTGCGGACCACAGCGGGCGTGACGCGAGCAGAGCCGGAGGGTGCGCATCCGTCACAGACAAGCCCGCCAAGATGGGCGACGAACGCGTTGAGATCAGAATCGTTGCCGCACCGACCACACGAATCCAGGCTGGGTGACCAGCCGGCAATCGAAAACGCGCGCATGAAATATGAATCGAGAGTCAGGCTCGGTGAATGTTCACCGCGAGACAGCGAGCGAAGACCGCCAACGAGCAGCGTGTACTGGTTGAGTGCGGGTTCTGTATCGGTCAAGCGTTCCGCGGTTTCCGCCATCGCATTTGCCGCAGTAAACCTGTCGTAATGACCCGCGATGTCGGCACCGTAGGACCCCAGCGTTTCGGCCTGCTGAATGGTGTCGAGCGAGGAACGTCCCTGGTAAAACTGCACGTCCGTGACCATAAACGGTTCGAGTCGAGACCCGAACTTGGATGCGGTGCGCCTCACACCCTTTGCCACAGCCCTCACCTTGCCGTGACTGCGCGTGAGAATGGTGACAATGCGGTCTGCTTCACCTAAGTCAAAGGTGCGAAGCACGACACCTTCGTCTCGGTAAGTGGGCACACTCCATTATCCGCCGGACATGGGCTCAAGAGAACGCGCGACGTGCGCTAGAGGTCCCGAATTTTCTCGATAGGTCCAGTCAAGTCTGCCGGGCGAACGAGTCTGGGCTGGCGAATCCCTCGCAGCACTCGTTGCTCAGGCAGCGACCACGCGAATCGCACCGCAAGAATTCGAATCGCCGCCGTCACGACGACGCAGACAACGGCCGACCAATCGACGGAAATGGCAAAAGCGCGCAAAACGACAAACGAAATTGTGCCGGCCGCGGCAGCAACCGCGTACAACGAGCCAACATGCATCACCGTGACGGAGGTGTTGAGCAGAATGTCTCGAATAACTCCGCCTCCAACAGCAGAGATTGTGCCAACGAAGATGGCCGGAACCGTGGGAAGCCCTTGAGCTAGAGCCGCAGCGACACCAATGGCACCGAAGAGACCGATGGTAAGAGCATCCGCAACCGTGATGACCCAGTCAAGCTTGCGAACAAGTCGGGCAACGAGCATGCCAAGAAGAGCGAAAACAACCGCAACGCCGAGGTACCAGTCCGCGCTTAATGCAACGAGCGGACGTTGCAAGAGGATGTCCCGAAGGAAGCCTCCTCCAAGGCCAGTTGCCGTTCCAATCATGGCGACCCCGAGCAGATCAAGTTGTCGGTCACGAAACTGCGCCGCATACATGGCACCCTGCAAGCTCCCGATACCGACGGCTGCCACGTCTACCCACGTGGGAACTTCGATTGCGAGGACGTCCATGAATCAAGTTGTATCACGCGTTGGGCGACAGCCGGGTTATGGTGACGGAATGGAGAATCAAGTATTCAGAATTATCTTCACTGTTTTCGTCGGACTGATGACCGCTTTCTTCGTCGGTTTCGGGATTGACGCGTTCTACCCTGCGCCTCAATACCCACAGGCCATTAACGACCTGTACAACCTGATCGCGAACAAGACGCCCACTGCGGCCGAGCAGGCCCAAATAGCTGCACTCGAGCAGGCCTACCAAAACGATATTCAGGCTTACAACCGCATCGTCACCATTGTCGTGACAATCGCAGCCGTGATTTATCTCGGTCTCAGCATCTTGCTCGAAGCCAAGAACCGCGTGATGGCAAATGGCGTCATGCTTGGTGGACTCTTCACACTTCTTTACGGCGCAGCGCGCGGGCTCGGGTCGCAAGACTCGATGATCACCTTCATCACCGTGGGTATCGGACTTGCCGCCGTGGTACTGATCGGTCTGCGCAGATTCAGCCACGCTCGAGAAGAGCTGGCCGAAGAAACACGCGTTTCGAAGCGCGCCACGGCATCACCGAAGAAAAAATAGGTCGCGAGCGAGAAACCGTGTCTCCACGAACGGCGATATGGTCGCGATTGTCGCCTAAGCGGACTCGATTCGAACCGCACGGTTGATTGCCGAAACGACGGCCTTGAGCGTGGCCGTCGAAATATCCGAGTCGATTCCGACACCCCACAGACGCTGGCCGTTCACGTTGAGCTCGACGTAGGCTGCGGCACGCGCATCCCCGCCGGCTGCCAAAGTGTGCTCGACATAGTCGAAGAGCTCTATTTCAATACCGTGCGTGCTCATCAACTTGATGAATGCGTCGATGGGCCCGTTGCCCTCAGACTCTTGGCGAGCCACGACATCACCGTCTCGAAGATCAACGCTGAGCTTTACCGTGCCCGAGAAATCGCTCTCGGTGCGCGTTCCGTGGAGCTCAAAACGACCCCACTTGTCGTTCGCGTCAGCCGCTGGCAAGTACTCGTCTTGGAAGATATGCCACAGCTGATCACTCGAAACCTCGCCACCTTCGGCGTCCGTCTTTGCTTGCACGACTGCCGAGAACTCGATCTGAAGGCGACGAGGGAGGTCGAGTGCGTGATCCTGCTTCAGGAGATACGCAACACCGCCCTTGCCTGACTGAGAGTTAACGCGAATTACGGCCTCATAGGTGCGGCCAAGGTCCTTGGGATCGACCGGAAGGTAGGGAACCGCCCAGACGAGGTTGTCGACGTGCGTTCCCTGCGCCGCAGCATCGACCGCCATCGCCTCGAAGCCCTTCTTGATGGCGTCTTGGTGTGAACCGCTAAACGCGGTGTACACAAGATCTCCAGCCCAGGGGCTGCGCTCATGAACTTTGAGTTGGTTGCAGTACTCCGCCGTTCGGCGAACCTCGTCGAGGTTCGAGAAGTCAATCTGAGGGTCAATGCCCTGCGTAAAGAGGTTGATTCCGAGGGCGACGAGGTCGACGTTGCCGGTGCGCTCACCGTTGCCAAACAAACAACCCTCGATGCGATCCGCTCCAGCCATGTAGCCGAGCTCGGCGGCTGCGACCGCGGTACCGCGGTCGTTGTGCGGGTGAAGCGAGATGATGATGTTCTCTCGCGGAACCAGGTGACGACTCATCCATTCGATGGAATCGGCGTAAACATTCGGAGTTGCCATCTCAACCGTCGCGGGAAGGTTGATGATTACCTTTCGGTCTGGCGTCGGTTCGAATACGGAAATGACCTGGTTACAGATGTCCGCAGCGAATTCGAGCTCGGTTCCCGTGAAGCTCTCGGGTGAATACTCGTAGTACACAGTTGTCTCGGGGATGGTCTTCTCGAGCTCGCGACACAGACGCGCGCCGTGCAACGCGATATCGATAATCCCCTGCTTCTGTTCGCGAAAAACGACTTCGCGTTGCAGGATGCTCGTCGAGTTGTAGAGGTGCACCACAGCCTGCTTGGC
>JBFYOK010000157.1:0-3957 GCA_041303845.1 Microbacteriaceae bacterium
TTGACGCCACTGATGTCGCTTCTGCCGCCAAGCATGTGGATTCGCGCGACCGCGATACTGATACGCCCGCCAGCGGCAACCTTATGGGCGAGGCCATTCTTTCATCGCGTGGCAAGGTGATTCGTCCGAAGACGGCGGGTCAGAGTGACTACGTCAACGCGATTTCGGAGAACACGATTGTTTTCGGCATTGGGCCGGCGGGAACGGGAAAAACCTACCTCGCGATGGCGAAGGCAGTACAAGCTCTTCAACGCAAAGAGGTCAGCAGGATCATCCTGACCCGCCCCGCCGTTGAAGCTGGAGAGCGACTGGGATTCTTGCCCGGTACGTTGACCGACAAGATTGATCCGTACCTGCGCCCGCTCTTCGACGCTCTTAACGAGATGCTCGATCCCGAGCTCGTTCCCAAGCTCATGGCCGTCGGAACGATCGAAGTTGCCCCGCTGGCATACATGCGAGGTCGAACTCTCAACGACTCGTTCATCGTGCTTGATGAGGCGCAGAACACTACGCCCGAGCAAATGAAGATGTTTCTCACTCGCCTCGGCTTCAATTCGAAGATGGTCATCACAGGCGACATCACGCAGGTCGACCTGCCCGACGCCTCGAGCGGACTCCGGCTCGTCACGACCGTGCTCGACGGTATTGACGACATTCATTTTGCTCGGCTCACCTCCGCCGACGTTGTGCGGCACAGTCTCGTGGGGCGCATCATCGATGCCTACACGGCCTTCGACGAGAAAAAGCAAGCTGCACGGGCAGCTCGAACTCCCATTTCGAACAAGCCGACCATGAAGGGCCGCGCATGAGCATCGAAGTACTCAACGAATGCGGTTTCGAGACGGACGAGTCGGCTCTGCAACGATTGGCCACGTATTGCCTCGACAGTTTGCGTGTACATCCGGATGCCGATTTGTGCATCACGATGGTCGACGTTGCAGCCATGGAGCGCTATCACATCGAGTTCATGGACGAACCTGGTCCAACCGACGTCTTGAGCTTTCCCATGGATGAACTTCGTCCAGGCAACGACGATCAGGTGACTCCCGCCGGCATGCTCGGTGACATTGTTCTGTGTCCCGACGTCGCGACCGAACAGGCGAGCGCTGCCGGACATTCCGTTCAGGATGAACTCCTGCTGTTGACCACACACGGAATCTTGCACTTGCTCGGCTTCGACCACGCCGAGCCCGACGAGGAGCGCGAGATGTTTGCGCTGCAACGCGACCTGCTTGTTGGTTTCTCCGTCAACGAACGAAAGCTCAAAAAGTAATGTCCGTGACTTTTTCGATTCTTGGAGCCATCGCGCTCATCGCGTTTGGCGGGTTTCTTGCAGCAACCGAGTCGGCACTTGGCGTGCTGTCGAGCAGTGACATTCGCGAGATGGCCAAGACCCGACGCGCCAAGAATTCACTCATCGCCATCGCCGATGACCTGAGGGCTCATCGAAACGCAGCGAACTTTGTGCGCATCTTTGCTGAAACGACGGCGGCTGTTCTGATCACCATCACGCTGGCGGCTTCCGGGCTTCCACTATGGGGAGCGTTGCTTATCTCCGTGCTCATCATGACGGTTGCGTCGTTCGTTTTGGCGGGATCGAGCCCGCGCAGTGTTGGTCGTGCGCATCCGCAGGCTATTTTGGGCGCATCCGCTGCCATCGTGCACGCATTGAGGTTCGTGCTCGGTCCGCTTGCAGACGCCCTCGTTCGCTTCGGTGACAAGGTGACACCGGGTCGACCGGGAATTGTGACCTTCACGAGTGAAGAGCAGCTGCTCAGCATGGTCGATGAGGCCACACGTCATGACGTGCTCGAGAAAGACGAACGGGCGCTCATCCACTCTGTATTCGAGTGGGATGACACGATCGTACGCGAGGTTATGGTGCCGCGTATCGACATGGTCACAGTCGACATGACAGACAACTTGAAAACAGCCGCCACGCACTTTTTCGAGTCGGGCTATTCGCGCGTGCCCGTGCTTGGAGACAGTGACGAAGACGTTCGCGGTGTGGTGTACCTGCGCGACGTGTCCCGAAGAAGCATCGAGAACTCGACCAAATGGTCGAAGGAGCTCGTCAGCGAGGTCATGCGTCCGGTTGTTTTCGTACCTGAGTCAAAGAAGGTCGACGACACCCTTCGACTCATGCAAGCAGAATCAACTCACCTCGCCATCGTCATTGACGAACACGGGGGAGTGGCCGGTCTCGTCACGCTCGAGGACATCATCGAAGAACTCGTCGGTGAAATTGTGGATGAACACGACCGCGGTGGTTCGGAAGCTCATCTCCTCGACGACGGTTCGTACCGGGTCAGTGCACGCATGAACACCGAAGATCTCGGCAAGCTCTTTGGGCTCGACCTCGACGACGATGACGTTGACTCCGTCGGCGGATTGCTCGGCAAAGCGCTCGGGCGAGTGGTTGAAGTCGATGACACGGCAATCGTGAGTGGGCTTCGGCTCACGGCAGACAAGAGCGGCGTTCGCGGTAAGCTCGTGACGCGCATCCATGTCGAGCGAACTCCGGAACTTGTTGAAGCCCAAGATGCTTTCGACGGTGAGGAAAACTAATGGCGCGTCCACCCAAAAATGGGAAGGGCGATGACTATCGAAGCGGGTTTGTGTCGTTCGTTGGTCGACCCAACACGGGAAAGTCGACCCTGACGAACGCTCTGGTCGGCGAGAAAGTTGCCATCACGAGCGCAAAGCCGCAAACAACGCGGCACGTCATTCGAGGGATCGTGTCTCGACCAACGGGGCAGTTGATCCTGGTTGACACTCCGGGCATCCATCGCCCGCGAACGTTGCTCGGAGAGCGACTCAACGCGCTCGTGCAATCCACACTCGGGGACGTCGACGTTATCGGCATGTGCTTTCCGGCAGATGAGCCGGTCGGCCCCGGTGACCGTTTCATTAGTGAGCAGCTCGAGAACTTTCCTCGTGCCATCAAGGTTGCTGTCATTACGAAGGTCGATGTCGCAAGCAAAGAGCAGATTGCTGAACGCCTGCTTCAGGTCAACGAGCTGCGCGATTGGTCCTCGTTGATTCCCATCTCGTCAATCGCGGGTGAACAACTTGATGTTCTGACCGAAGAGCTCATCGCGTTGCTGCCACCCGGCCCTGCGTTTTATCCAACGGATGCGACGACGGACGATGACCAGTTCAAGCGTGTCTCGGAACTCATCCGCGAAGCAATCCTTGAAGGCGTTGACGATGAGCTTCCGCATTCCTTGGCGGTCACGATTGACGACATCATGCAGCGCGAGGACAAAGACCTCATCGACATTTACGCCAATGTCTTTGTCGAACGGGACAGTCAGAAGGGCATCATCATCGGCAAGGGTGGTGAGCGGCTTCGTGACATCGGTGCCCGATCGCGCGCTGAAATCGAGGCCCTTCTCGGGCATCCCGTTTTCCTGTCCCTGCGGGTCAAGGTCGCGAAGGACTGGCAGAGGGATCCAAAATTGTTGCAACGCCTTGGCTTTTAGCGGTGTTAGCCTGGTGGTATGTCGGTAGGTCTGCTTCTTCTTAGCTGCCGCGACGGGGCGCGAATCTAGCCATCCTCGTCGCGGAGCTTTTGTTGGCTTCCCACAAGACCGCGAAGAGAGAACAGCATGAAGAACCTGCAAAAGCCGAGCGCCATGCCGGTACACAAGTACCGTCCGTACCACGAGTCGCTGGGCATTGATTTGGCCGACCGAACATGGCCGGGCAAGCGCCTTGAGAAGGCTCCGCGCTGGTGTGCCGTTGACTTGCGAGACGGCAATCAGGCGCTGATTGACCCGATGAGTCCTGAGCGTAAGCGCATCATGTTCGACCTGCTCGTTCGCATGGGCTACAAAGAAATTGAAGTCGGATTCCCGTCAGCCAGCCAGACCGACTTCGACTTTGTTCGTTCGCTGATTGAAGAGAACGCGATTCCCGACGATGTCGTCATTCAGGTATTGACCCAGGCGCGTG
>JBFYOK010000158.1:0-3881 GCA_041303845.1 Microbacteriaceae bacterium
AACCAGAACTTCGTCTGCACGAGGAGCATCGAGCTCGAGCTCGTCAATTTCGTAGTTTCCCGTTTCGTTCCACATAACGGCGGCGAGTGTCTTCACGGTTTCTCCTTTGAAGTTCGAGTACTTGAGAGAATTCTGTAACACCTGTGCAGCGAATGTCAACAGTTGAGGTGATTTGCTCTCAACCACTCGACCAACCGGTCCGGGTTGTCCCTGTGTTTTGCGCACTAGCGTGGTGAATACCCGCGAATTCCACACGAAATCGAATTGTTGACAGTTTCACGAATTTGTGACATCTTTTTCAACGGTTACAAAAAACAATGTAGTTTTCACCACTTTTGGTTCCCTTGAGGAGGAAGTCATGTCCGAAACTTTTCCCGCAGCAAACAAGAAGGCCGTAATCGACTTTGGCTACGACGGACCATTCGGCCCATTCGCTGCCGAACTGTCGTTCAATGAGGCTGACAGCACTGTGACTTTCTTGGTCACCCGTGGGTCGATGCTCGACAAGACGGAGACGTGCAGCTACGAAGCCAGCATGATCACCGAGGGAATTTGGCTCGTCATGTGGCGTGAAGCCGATGGCCTCACCGTCGTTCAGATCCAAGACTTCAACACTGGCAAAGTCACTTCGGGCGTCACGACCCCCGACCACCAGCTCGTTCAAATCAACGGGGCAATTTCGCTGCTGTAACACCCCTGATATTCGGAAGTTTCCGAATGAGAGAAGGAACGAATGAAGTCTTTCCGGGCTAGTTTGGCGCATGCGCAATCTTCAAAGAAAGCGTTGACGCTCCCAGGAGCATACGACGCACTCAGCGCTCGTTTGATCCAGGCCGAAGGATTCTCTGCCGTGTACCTCACCGGTGCTGGGCTGGCTAACTCGATGCTGGGCGTGCCCGACATCGGTCTTGTGACGGTCACCGAGTTGCGCGACCACGTTGCGCGCGTCGCCGAGACGGTTGACATTCCTCTGGTCGTCGACGGCGATACCGGGTTTGGAAACGCCGTCAACACGTACCGCACGGTGCGGCTCCTTGAACGGGCTGGGGCGTCAGCCATTCAGCTCGAAGACCAAGTGTTCCCCAAGAAGTGTGGCCACTTTGCGGGCAAAGCCGTCATTAGCGCCGACGAGATGGCCCAGAAGATTCATGCAGCCGTGGATGCGCGCCAGAACGACGAAACCGTCATCATCGCCCGCACCGATGCTCGGTCGGTATCTTCTCTCGAGGAAGCATTCGATCGAGCCGAGCTCTACCGAGAGGCTGGCGCTGACGTCCTGTTCGTCGAAGCCCCGGAGTCACTCGACGAGCTTCGAACGATTGGCGGTCGCTTCGACGTGCCACTGGTTGCGAACATGGTCGAAGGCGGAAAGACGCCTCTCTGCACCGTTGACGAGTTGAGCGAGATGGGCTTCTCCATCGTTCTCTTCGCGAATGCGGCGTTGCGTGTGTCTCAACGCGCAATTTCAGGAATGTTGAAGGAGCTGCACGCAACGGGCTCCACAAACGGACAACTTGACGTCATGGCAACATGGGAAGAACGTCAAAGCATGGTGGGCAAGCCCTTCTATGACGAGCTCGAAAACAAATACTCCACAAAGGACAAGTAAGCCATGACTCAAGTCGATCTGCTCATCACGGGTGCACACGTTGTTTTGCCCGACGGCGTTCGGCAAGTGGACATTGCCGTAACCGACGGAGTTATCACCGACATCGTCGACGGCGGCTCGTCAGTCGAGGCCCGAGAGGTTTTCGATGCTTCGGGAATGCATGTGCTTCCCGGCGTCATCGACCCACACGTGCACCTCGGCCCCAACATCACGTTCCCCCAGTCGCCTGAGGACGCTGCCCCCGAGTCTCGTTCAGCTGCAGCCGGTGGTGTCACGGCGATGCTCAGCTACCTCATGACGGCGCAGCCCTACGAAGAAGTCTTCCCCATCGCGAAGGCTGCAATGGAAGCAGACTCCGTCATCGATTTTGGTTTCCACTTCTGTGTGGTCACCCGCGATCAGCTGGATTCGATTCCGCATTACGCGAAAGACCTCGGAGTCAGCTCTTACAAGTTCTTCATGAACTTCCGTGGCGAAGAGGGTGCCTACCTCGGACTTCCCGGAAACGACGACGGTTTCCTCTTCGATCTGATGGAAGCCTGCGCTGCGAACGGAACCATGCTTGACCCGCACGCCGAAAACATCGAGCTGGTCTGGCGCCTTCGTGCGCAGGGTCTCAAAGAGGGCAAAAATCCCCTCGACTCATGGAACCTCGCTCGTCCCGACTACATCGAAGCCGATGCTCTGAGCAAGCTTGCCTTCCTGGGTCGCGTCACCGGAGCAAGCCTTTACGCGGTTCACACCTCGAGCGCACTCTCTCTCGACGTGCTCGAGTTGGGCCGTTCGCGCAATGACAACATCTTCATCGAAACCTGCCCCCACTACCTGACGCTCGACGTTGATTCTGAGTGTGGCTGCTACGGCAAGGTCAATCCCCCACTGCGCACCGCCGAAGACCGCGAGGCACTGTGGAAGGCGATTGCCGATGGCGCCGTCGACACCATCGGATCCGACCACGTTCCGCGTCACCGCTCCTTCAAGGAGAAGGACATCTGGACCGCATCCGCTGGGTTCCCCGGTCTCGAGAACGTTCTTCCGTCGATGTTGTCTGAAGGCCACCACAAGCGTGGTCTGCCACTCACGCGAATCGCTGAAGTGACGTCGAAGCGACCTGCCGAACTCTTCGGCATGTACCCCCAGAAGGGTGCCATCCAGGTTGGATCGGATGCCGACTTCGCTGTCGTCGACCTCAACGAAAAGTGGACCGTTGTTGGCGAAGACCAGCAATCGGCCGCTGCCTACAGCCCGTGGGAAGGTTGGGAATTCACCGGTCGCGTGCGCCACACATTCGTGCGCGGCAACAAGGTGTTCTCACTCGGTGAGGAATTCGGCCCAGCAACCGGCCGCTACCTGTCCAGGCGCCACAGTGGTGCCGCAGCCTTGGAGGCACAGAAATGACTAATCCCTGGGACGGCGTAATTACCGCCGATGACCAAGAACGTTACGACCGCGCGGGCTTTGGTCGACCATCCGGAATTGGAAGTCGCCCAGCACTGCTGATCATCGACGTGCAATACCGCACTCTCGGTGACACTCCGAAGCCGTTTTATGAAGCACTCGAGGACTACTCGACTGCGTGTGGTGAAGTCGGATGGAATGCGGTCAAGCACATCGCCGAGCTAGTGGAGGTGTTCCGCAAGAACGGCCACCCGATTCTCTACCCGCACGTTGCACCAAAACTGAGCTATGACTCCGGGACGCTCGGTGCGAAGGTTCCGTCGATCATGTCTATCCCTGAGCAGGGATACCGCATTCCGCCCGAGGTGGCACCAGAGCCCAAGGACATCATGCTCCCGAAGAAGCACCCGAGTGCTTTCTTTGGCACACCGTTGGCCAGCTACCTCGTGGACCTCCAAGTGGACTCCCTTGTCGTGACGGGCTGCAGCACAAGCGGTTGCGTTCGTTCGACCGTGGTTGACGCTTTTGCCTACAACTACAAGGTTCTCGTCCCCTTCGATGCGGTCTACGACCGAAGCGAAACGGTTCACAAAGTGAACCTGTTCGACATGGGTCAGAAGTACGCGGATGTCATGTCGACCGACGACGTCATTCGCACCGTGAGCGCGCTGCCCGCACGGAAAGCCTGAGATGTACTCGCTCAACTGGAACGACGTCCCTGAGACGGAGAACCTGAAGAACAACTTTCGTGTCGCCGTTGCCGGCAAAGAGATGGGCATCAACCGCATTCGCTGGGTTCACCCCACGTCGTTGCCAGATCACACGCATGAAGACGCCGAGCAGGTCATCATCATGCTCGAGGGCGAAATCAAGT
>JBFYOK010000159.1:0-15212 GCA_041303845.1 Microbacteriaceae bacterium
CTCGAGGTGCGTGCTCACGCCGAGGTCTGCGTCAGCCAGAAAGTTGGAACGCTCGGAGTAAGGCACCCACGTCTCGTTAAAGAACACGTGCGTGTTGGTCAGCTTTAGTTCATCGGCGAGCGCACGCGAGCGTGTAACCATATCGAGCGCTGCGACATCGGGGTTCGGGTGCGCAAGACCCAAGAAGAAGAGCTTGACCGCCGGCTCGCGTTTGCGTGCGGTCGTGGCACGGCCACGTTTGGTCGCGAGTTTGCCAATGGCACGAATGAGCGTGAGAGGGTCGAACCAGTTGTAGATGCCACCACCCCAAAGCACGACCTTGTCGCCCGCGCTGATGCCGTCGACGACACCCGTGATGCCGTGGCCGTTAGGTGCCATCTTGTCGTCCGAAATCCCGAACGGGACGACGTCAATCAGATTGCGAAGCGTGTCATCGGCCGCGTAGGTGAACGGGTTGATGCGCCCGACTGCGGCCAGGTGCCCAAGCCACATGTCTCGTTGCTTCTCGGATGCGCACATGAAGAAATCCGCTCGACGCAGCTGACCCGTCAGTGCGGCCACTGTCTGGTCGACTTCACGTGTCGCGGTTCGACGGTCGAGAGGTCGGGAGTCCTCAAGATGCTCGAAGTGCATCGGGTCATACAAATCGGCAACGATAACCTTGTTGGTTTTCGCCAACCACGGATTCAATGCCATGACGAAGCCCTGCACGACAAGCACGTCCGCCCAGTGCACGTGCGGAATCAGCTTCGTTCGATGTGCCGACACAACATCAAACGGAAAATCGACTGGCTCAACGTTCGCGAGAGACGCGACGCGTACATCCATCGTCGCCGACAACGCTCGCGCTAGTTCGCACGCACGAATGCCGGGCCCCGCCATTGCCGGCGCGATCGGATCGCCCGTGATGACAAGGACCCGGCGACGAGCCGCGGTCGAGGTGCTCATGTTCACGGGGCTTTCGGATCACCCGAAGCCGCAAGGCGGCTGAGGTAAACGCCGTAACCGCTCTTTTCCAGAGGCTTGGCCAGGGCGGACAGTTGCGCAGAAGTAATCCACCCGTTGCGCCAAGCGATTTCTTCGATACAGCCGATTTTGTGGCCCTGGCGGTCCTCGATGACCTTCACGTATTCGCTCGCTTGCATCATCGATTCGAACGTGCCGGTGTCGAGCCAGGCCGTGCCACGATCGAGCACCTGCACAGCGAGGTTGCCTTGTTGCAAATAGTGGTCGTTGACCGAGCTGATTTCGAGCTCGCCGCGGTCGCTCGGCTTGATTCCCTTAGAAATCTCGACGACCTGATTGTCATAGAAGTAGAGACCAGGAACCGCATAGTTGCTCTTTGGGTTCGCCGGCTTTTCTTCGATCGACACGGCCTTGTAATCACCGTCGAACTCAACTACGCCATAGGCGCTCGGCTCAGCCACGTGATACGCAAAAATGAGCGCTCCGTCGATGTCGGAGTTTCCGCGAAGTGCTCCCCCGAGGCCGGCACCGTGGAAGATGTTGTCGCCGAGCACGAGCGCGACCGAGTCGTCACCGATGAACCCCTCGCCAATGATGAAAGCCTGCGCGAGTCCGTCGGGTGATGGCTGAGCAGCGTATTCGATGCGCATGCCGAGCGAAGAACCATCGCCGAGCAAAGCCCGGAACTGGTCGTTGTACTCCGGAGTCGTGATGACGAGAACCTCGTTGATGCCTGCCATCATCAGGGTCGACAAGGGGTAGTAGACCATCGGCTTGTCGTAGATGGGCATCAGCTGCTTCGAGATGCCCTTCGTGATGGGCCACAGTCGTGTGCCCGAACCGCCGGCCAAAATAATCCCGCGCATGGTGCTCTACTTTCCGGTGTTCAGGCTCGCGTACCAGGCGAGACACTCGTCGTATGTAGGCAGGAGCCCAGAATCTTTAGCTTCGGCGAGCGTGGGCGCGTGAGCATCCTTGTCGCTAAAAATCAGCTCCGCCTCAGGCAGGTCAAACGTGAGCCCAATCGCTGGATCGAGCGGGCTGATGCCGTGCTCTCGTGTGGGCTGAAAAACGTCGGAGACGAGATAGGTGACTGTGGCGTCATCGGTCAATGCAACAAACGCATGTCCGAGTCCTTCGGAAACGTAGACCGAACGACGATTGACGTCGTCGATCCGAACGGCATCCCACTGACCAAACGTTGGAGAGCCCACTCGGATATCAATGCAGTAATCCATGATGGCGCCACGCGTTGCGGTTACGTACTTGGCTTGGCCACGTGGCACGTCAGCAAAATGGATGCCACGAACCACGCCCTTGCGCGACACTGACGTGTTGACTTGCCGCACATCGATGGCGTGACCGACTGCTTCGGCGAGCGCATCGAAGCGATATGACTCCATGAAAACTCCGCGGTCGTCCGCAAATTGCCTCGGGGTCACCTCAAAGGCACCGGCGATATTCAACTCACGAATTTCCACGCGCCAAGCCTATCGATTAGCCCGCGACTAGAATTCGGGAGTGCGAATTCTTGTCACCGGCGGGGCCGGATTCATTGGGTCAAACTTCGTTCGCAAGGTTTTGACCGACGCGTATCAGGGACTCGAAGGCTGCGACGTCGTCGTTCTCGATGCGCTGACCTACTCGGGCAACCTGGCTAACCTCGCTCCGGTTGCCGACTCGCCGCGCTACAGCTTCGTCCACGGTGATATCCGAGACGCTGACCTTCTCGACACGCTGTTTCCCGGTCTCGATGCGGTTGTGCACTTTGCTGCCGAATCTCACGTCGACCGCTCCGTGCGCGACGCATCCATTTTTGTCGAGTCAAATGTCGTTGGCACGCAGAAGTTGCTCGATGCGGCGCTGCGTCACAACCTGCCCCGGTTTGTGCATGTCTCAACTGACGAGGTCTACGGCTCGATCAGTGAGGGCTCGTGGCCCGAAACGTGGCCGCTCGAGCCAAACTCGCCGTATTCGGCGTCGAAGGCCGGTTCCGATTTGTTGGCACGTTCGTACCACCGCACCCACGGACTCAACATCTCAATCACGCGGTGCAGCAATAACTATGGGCCGTACCACTTTCCCGAGAAGGTCATCCCGCTGTTTGTCACAAACCTGATTGACGACAAACACGTTCCTCTCTATGGCGAGGGCAACAACATTCGAGACTGGTTGCATGTGGATGACCACTGCCGTGGCATCGCCATGGTTCTCACGGGGGGCCGCGCCGGTGAGGTATACAACATCGGCGGTGGCACCGAGTTGACGAACAGAGAACTCACCGAGATGCTCCTCGAAGCCACGGGCAAGGACTGGTCGTACGTCGACCGCGTTGCCGACCGCCTCGGACACGACCTGCGCTACTCGGTCGATATCTCAAAGATTCGGTCCGAACTCGGCTACGAACCACAGGTGCCGTTCGCCCAAGGTTTGGCCGACGTGGTTCAGTGGTACCGCGACAACCGCGACTGGTGGGAGCCGCTGAAGGCCCGCGCCGCGCTCAGCTAACCATGGCGAAGATTCTCGTCACCGGCGCGACCGGCATGCTCGGCACCGATGTGGTCGAGGTGCTTCTGGCTAGAAGCGCCGAAACGCATTCGGTCACTGGCTTATCTCGAGCGGACCTTGATATCGAAGACGCGGACGCAGTCATGCGCGCCGTCACCGGGCACGACATTGTCATCAACACCGCCGCATTCACGAAGGTCGATGATGCCGAAAGCCAGGAACTACAGGCGTTCGGCGTGAACGCGCGGGGCGCGCAGAATTTAGCAATCGCTGCACGCGAAGGTGGCGCACGCCTCATTCACTTGTCAACTGATTACGTGTTCGACGGATCCGCCACATCCCCGTACGTCGAGTCGACACCGCGGAATCCGATTTCCGCCTATGGCCGAACAAAAGCGGCCGGAGAAGAGCTCGTGCTCGGTGCGCACGCAGACGGCACAGCCATCGTGCGCACGGCCTGGCTTTACGGCAATCACGGACCGAACTTCGTTGACACAATGCTCAGGCTTGCTGGCGAGCGCGAAACACTCCAGGTCGTCGATGACCAGCACGGGCAACCCACGTGGTCACGAGACCTTGCTGAGCACATCGCCACCCTCGTCGACCTCGACGTGCCGGCGGGAATCTTTCATGGAACTAATTCAGGCGCGACGACGTGGTTCGGTCTGGCGCAGCGCGTGTTTGAGTTGGCCGGGCTGGATCCTCAGCGCATCCAACCGACCGATTCCGCTGCGTTCATTCGACCCGCACCGCGACCGGGCTATTCGGTGCTGGGGCACGACGCATGGGCGACAATTGGCATGCAACCCATGAGATTGTGGGAAGAGGCGCTTGCGGAGAGAGTTCTGCAAATCGGTCAAAGAGGGGTCACAAAATAATGGACAGAGTTCTTACTTCTCGCGAGGGCCACATTTTGGTGATGAGGCTGAACCGAGCCGACAAGCGCAATGCCGCCGACATGCAGATGCTTACCGAACTGTCCCTCGCCTTTGCCGAGCTCGAGTCAGACGCTTCTCTGCGCGTCGGCGTCGTTCTCGCCGAAGGTGACCACTTCACAGGCGGACTCGACTTGGCCGACATCACTCCGCGCCTCACTGCAGACGGACTCTCGATCGTTCCAGAGAACGGGCTCGATCCGTGGGGCGTGCAAACCGCACCCGTTTCGAAGCCCGTTGTTGTCGGCGTGAAGGGCACGTGCTTCACTCTCGGGATTGAGCTGATTCTGGCCGCCGACGTGTGCGTCGCCGCCGACAACACATCGTTCGCGCAACTTGAGGTTCAGCGCGGAATCCTTCCGTTCGGAGGTGCCACCCTGCGGTTCGCATCTCGATGCGGGTGGGGAAACGCCATGCGATGGATGCTCACCGGCGACACGTTCGATGCGCCCGAGGCGCACCGCATGGGTCTCGTGCAAGACGTTGTCAGCGTCGAACAGGTTGAGTCTCGCGCACTCGAGATTGCGGGTCGCATTGCGTCGGCTGCACCGCTTGGGGTTACCGCAACTCTGCGCAACGCGCGGCTCGCGGCTCGCGCATCGGAGGCCGCAGCTATTTCTCAACTTCAACCAGAGCTCGTCAAGCTCATGGCCTCGCGCGATGCGGCGATTGCGTTCGAGAGCTACCTGACGAAGGTGCCGCCGGTTTTCGAAGGTCGCTAACGCTTTGGCTTCTTGAGAGATTTCTGCAGAAGCACGGTCCCAAGCCAGCGGTTGAACTTGAAGCCGACCTTGCCCATGCGACCGACTTCTTCGAAACCGAAGCGTTCGTGCAATGTAATCGATGCGTCAGCTCCAGAATCCGCGATGACCGCGATGACCTCCTTGATACCCGCGGCGGTCGAGCGTTCGAGGAGCTCGCCGAGCAATGCGCGGCCAAGCCCTTTGCCCGTGGACGCAGGCCCGAGATAAATCGAATTCTCAACCGTGTAGCGGTAGGCCTTCTTCTGCTTCCACGGCGTAACAAGGGCATAGCCGAGGACTTGGCCTGAGGGAGATTCCGCGACGATAAATGGCATGTCGAGTTTCACGAGATACGCGAATTTCGAGCGCCATTCCTTGAGCGTCATCTCGTCTTCGTCGAACGTCACCACGCTGTTGCGCACGTAATGGTTGTAGATCTCGCGGATGTCAGGCAGGTCTTCGGCGCGGGCATCCCTAATCTCGTACGCGAAGGGCCGCTCGGGCTCGGGCGCCGGCTTTAAGTGCCGCGGCAGTTGCCGAGGTTTCATGTACTCGAACTCGAGCATCACTCACCGTCTCGCTCAACAATTAGGGATAAAGGACCGTACGGTAGCCTAAAGCTGTACAGCGCCTTCGTGCGCGAAAGTTGCAAGAGAAGGCGTCGACGTGAACCTCAAAGTCTCGGTAATCGGCACGGGCTACGTTGGCCTCGTGACCGGTGCCTGTCTGGCCGACCTCGGCAATGACGTGCTTTGCCTCGATATCGATGCCGCCAAAGTTGCAGCACTCCAAGACGGGCACGTGCCCATTTACGAGCCGGGGCTTGAAGAGACCGTGCGACGAAATGTTGCAGCTGGACGCCTTCAGTTTACGACCGATCCAGCGGTCGCGGCCGAGCACGGCGACTACCACTTCATCGCCGTGGGCACTCCCCCAAACGAAGATGGTTCTGCCGATGTTCGTTACGTCCATGCAGCGGCCACCAACATCGCTCGTTCGATGAATCGATACGCCGTCGTCATCGACAAGAGCACGGTGCCCGTTGGCACGGGGGCACAGGTGCACGACATCGTGTCGTCGATTCTCGCCGATCGCGGTGTCGATTTCGGTTTCTCGGTTGTCTCGAATCCGGAATTCCTCAAAGAGGGAGCTGCCCTCGAAGACTTCATGAACCCTGACCGGGTCGTCATCGGTGCCGAAGACGAGCGTTCCATCGACGCGATGACCGTTCTGTACAAGCCATTGCTGACCGACGCCAACCGGCTGCAGGTCACCTCGGTGCGCAGCGCAGAACTCATCAAGTACGCAGCAAACGCGATGCTCGCAACGCGCATCAGTTTCATGAACGAACTCGCGCTGCTCGCTGAGCAGGTCGGCGCGAACATCGATGACGTGCGCCGCGGTATCGGCAGTGACACACGTATCGGTAGCGCATTCTTGAACGCGGGAGCTGGCTATGGCGGCTCCTGTTTTCCGAAAGATGTTCAGGCTCTCATTCGCACCTCGCGTGAATCGGGTCTCGCCGGACTCAAGATTCTCGAAGCCGTCGAAGCGGTCAATAACGCACAGAAGAGTCGCCTGACCGAAAAGGTGCTTGCACAGTTCGGTGACATCACCGGCATGGTCTTCGCCCTGTGGGGCCTCGCGTTCAAGCCCAACACAGACGACATTCGTGAGGCGACCAGCCTGCAGCTCATTGACGACCTGACGTCGCGTGGTGCATCCGTCGTCGCATACGACCCGGTCGCCATGGACGCAACGAAGAAAGTCGTCTCGAACCCACTTGTCTCATTCGCCGAATCGTCGACCGCTGCCGTAGGCGGTGCGGATGCGCTGATCATCGTCACCGAGTGGGCCGAGTTCCGCAATGCAGACTTTGACTTACTCGCAAACTCGCTTTCACGGCGAGTGGTTTTTGACGGACGAAACCTGTTCGCGCCAGCCGATGTGGCTGCCCGTGGGCTCGTCTATCACTCCATTGGACGAGAGACCGTTGGCTAATCGAATACTTGTCGCTGGTGGGGCAGGTTTCCTGGGCTCTCATCTGATTGATCGACTGCTCGACGATGGGAACTCCGTCGTGTGCGTTGACAATTTCTCGACGGGGCGCGAGCAGAACATCCGGCATCTGAGCAATGACCCGCGTTTCGAAGTCATTCGTCACGATGTGACAGTGCCCCTCGATGGTGTTGTTGAGCAACCCATCGACGCGATCTACAACCTCGCCTGCCCGGCATCACCCGAGCAATATCAAAGCGATCCAGTTCAAACCATCAAGACAAATGTCCTCGGATCGATAAACCTGCTTGATCTAGCAACGCAACTGAGCGTTCCAATTTTGCAGGCATCGACGTCGGAGGTGTACGGCGACCCTGAGGTGCACCCTCAAACGGAGTCATATTGGGGCCGCGTGAACCCCATCGGCGAGCGGAGTTGCTACGACGAAGGCAAGCGGGCTGCGGAAACGCTGTTCTTTGATTACCATCGCACGCGCGCACTGAGCATCAAGGTCATTCGCATTTTCAACACTTACGGTCCGCGAATGGACTCAGATGACGGTCGAGTGGTCAGTAACTTCATCGCCCAGGCTCTGCGTGGCGACGACATCACAATTTACGGAGACGGGACACAAACGCGCTCGTTCTGCTTTGTCGATGATCTCATCGACGGCATGGTTAGCCTGATGTCCACAGGCGCTGAGGTCACCGGCCCAATCAACGTCGGGAACCCCGCCGAATTAACAATGCTCGAGCTCGCTCAGCAGGTCATCACACTGACTGGAAGCGCCTCTCAGATTTCCTTCAAGCCCCTCCCTTCCGATGACCCGCGTCAGCGCCAGCCGGACATTTCGCTCGCCAGAGAGGCTCTGAAGTGGGCGCCACGCGTTCACCTCGCCGACGGGTTGGCGCGCACGATTGACTACTTTCGCGCAGAGTTAGGAACTTCCCTCGAGTGACCACTCGATAGAAGGAACCCCCAACTCGATAAGTGCTGCATTTGCCCGACTGAACGGTCTGCTCCCAAAGAAGCCGCGTGATGCTGAGAGCGGGCTCGGGTGAGCAGATTCGATGACTCGAACACTTGCGTGGTTGCCAAGGTGAGCAATGGCCGATTGGGCTTCGCGCCCCCAGGTAAGGGCAACGAGTGGGCTCGATTGGTTGACGAGTGCCGAGAGTGCCGCATCGGTCACCTCGCTCCACCCGCGACCGCGATGTGACAGCGGCTCACCAGGCGATACGGTCAAGGTGCGATTGAGAAGCAATACCCCTTGCGTGGTCCACACCGTGAGGTCGCCGTTCTTCGGCTTTCCAGTGGCGAGGTCGTCGGCCAGCTCGGTGAAGATGTTGCGAAGTGAGCCAGGGAGTGGCCGAACATCCGGACTCACTGAGAAGGCGAGCCCCATCGCGTGGCCCGGGGTGGGATACGGGTCCTGCCCGAGCAGGAGCACGCGAACCTCGTCGAGAGGCGTGCAGAACGCGCGAAAAACGTCATCGGGATGAGGAAAGAACTGCGTGCCCGACAAGTCCCGCGCCAAATTGATCAGTGTCGGCTCGACAGAGCGGAGGGCATCCGCCCATGAATGATCAATCTCGTCCCGCGACAGAAGCGCGTCAACCGACCAGTCGAGCGTCACTTCGATTGAGCAGACTCATGCTGGTGTTGGGCACGTGCTGCTCGCTGGTGGGCGAGGCCAATTCGCTCGTTCATCGCAGACACGATTGTGGCTGTTGCCGCACCGACGATGGCGATGCCACCGAGCATGAGCATCACGGCAAACGTGCGACCCGGAATAGTGACGGGAACCACGTCTCCGTAGCCCACCGTGGAGACCGTCGACAGTGCCCACCAGATCGCGTCACCGAATGAGGTGATGGACGCTCCCGGTGCGTGCCGCTCGCTGGCATACACCGCGAGTGCAATCACGTAGATGAAGAGAACAGCCGCTCCGGCTGTGTAAAGCGCGAGTCGAGCTCGAACAGACGTTCCGGAACCCGTGCGAAAGAACCGAAGTCGACCCAAGTACTCGAGCAGGAGCAGTGGCCTCAGCAACGGGATAGCAAGCGACACCAGGTCAATGACATTCGTGCGAAAGAAAAGCATGCGGTGGCCCGACAGGTGCATGCGCACAAAGTAATCAACGATGAACGCCACATAGGTGACCGCAATGATGGCGAGAATGACCTCATCGATTCGACCTTGAAACGGCTGGTCATCGAGGATCATGATCGAGTAAGCCACAAGAAAAATCAGCGACAACGTAATCATCGGCCACGTCGTGGCGTTGTCCCATCGTATTTCGCGCGGCGACCGAATCTCGGGAATCTCTTCGTGGGGTTCGGGATGCGCAACTTTGCTCTGAGCCATGGCTCAAGGGTAGCCAATCGAGTTCTGTTACCGACTGTTACCGCGCACGTTGAGGCGGAGCACACGCAACGCCTACGGTCGTCATCGAGCCACTACCGATTCTTATATTCACAATCGAAGGAGCAGGACATGACGAACGCAGCCGAATGGAAGTTTGAAACCAAGCAGGTGCACTCGGGAGCAAGCCCGGATCCAGTGACCAACGCCCGTGCAACGCCGATTTACCAGACCACGTCGTACGTGTTCAACAGCGCGGAGCACGCAGCGAACCTGTTCGCACTTGCAGAATTCGGAAACATTTACACGCGCATTCAGAACCCGACCCAAGATGTCGTGGAACAGCGCGTTGCCGCTCTTGAAGGTGGCACCGCAGCACTTCTCGTCTCATCGGGACAGGCTGCTGAGACGTTTGCTGTTCTCAACATCGCACAGGCCGGCGACCACATCGTCTCGTCATCTTCGATCTACGGCGGAACATACAACCTGTTCAAGTACACCCTGGCGAAGCTTGGCATTGACGTGACGTTCGTCGAAAACCAGGATGACGCCGACGAGTGGCACCGCGCCGTTCGCCCAAACACCAAGCTCTTTTTTGCGGAGACGATTGGTAATCCTCGAATCAACATCCTCGACATCGAATTGGTATCGAAAGTCGCGCACGATAACGGAGTGCCACTTATCGTCGACAACACGATTGCGACCCCGTACCTCATTCGTCCGTTCGAGCACGGGGCTGACATCGTCATCCACTCGGCAACGAAGTTCCTGGGCGGACACGGCACCGTAATCGGTGGCGTCATCGTTGACGGAGGCAAGTTCGCATGGTCGAAGAATGTCGAAAAGTTCCCCGGTCTCACCGAGCCTGACCCGTCGTACCACGGTGCAAGTTACACGACCGTGCTTGGTGACGCGATTGCGTACATCATCAAGGCACGCGTTCAGTTGCTCCGCGACCTCGGTTCCTCAATCGCACCGGCCAGCGCGTGGCAGATCATTCAGGGCATCGAAACACTTTCCTTGCGTATTGAGCGTCACGTCGAGAACGCAAAGGGCATCGCCGAATGGCTTGAGAAGCACCCGCAGGTGGCCTCGGTCAACTACGCCGGACTCAAGTCGAGTCCCTGGTTCTCGGCGGGACAGAAGTACGCGCCGAAGGGCGTCGGTGCAATCGTGTCCTTCGAGCTCAAGGGCGGCGTCGACGCAGGCAAGGCGTTTGTCGACGGTCTCGAATTGTTCAGCCACCTCGCCAACATCGGCGACGTACGGTCGCTGGTCATTCACCCTGCTTCGACGACCCACTCGCAGCTCACCCCCGAGCAGGCACTGACAACGGGTGTTACGCCCGGCCTCGTGCGGCTCTCAGTGGGCATCGAGAACATCGCCGACCTCAAGGCAGACCTCGAGGTCGGTCTTGCTGCTGCCGCAAAGGTTGCCAAATAGCTTCAACGGTCGCACCAAAATGCGGAACGCATGAAATGAAGACGGTCCCGTTCTCACTATTAGGTGCGGACGGGACCGTCCTTTGCGCGAGCTGACCGCACTACTTTTTCGAGAGGAACTCAGCAATCGTCGCGGCAAGCGACTTTTCACTCACAAAGGCGCTCCAACGATCTCGGTCGAGGCTCACCAGGCGTTCACGAAGCAACGTCGTTTCTTGAGCCAGGGTTGTTTTGGCACGCTTCCACTTCACTGACTCCGCCAAGTTTCCACGCCCGTTGCTGATGACGTCAGCGAAGATGTCCTTGGTTGCTTCTGATGACGAACGACCTCGAAGTGCGAGGCGTTCTCGAATGAGCGGACCGAACTGAATGATCAGGAACACCATCTTGCGCCACAACCACAGTCGCAGGCCCGGCTTCTTGGGGCGGATTGCGCTGGGCTTGGCGTTGACCGAATCCGAGAAGTCGACCGCAACGCGCGTGAATTGGAAGGCAAACCAGCGATACACGATGCGCATGTTCTCGATGGACCAACCCTCGGTCACCGCCTCGTCGATGAGCTTCGCGAATTCCTTTTCTGTATAGCCTGTGCGGCTCACTTCGGCCGGGTAGGTGAAGAAGTCCTTGTTCGCCGGGGCAACAACAGGAACACCGAAAGCGGCGAACTCAGCTCCAACGGTCGACCGATAGCCGAGCAGAACATCCACAATCTGAAGCAAGTCGTAGATGCTCACGTTGTCGCTCGGCAAGTTGATGATGACGTTGCTCGGCGCCTCTTCGATGAGCTTCATCACTTTCGCGACAACCGGTGCGACAACGTTCTCACGTTTGTTTGGGAACATTCGCGGATGGAGGCGCAGGATGAACCGGTAGGTCGGGCGAGTCTTGGCGAATTCGAAGAGAAAGCGAATCCACGAGAACTGATCCTCAAAAACGTTTGGCTTGCCCGAGGTGTCTGGCCAGAAGTCTACGAGTTGGGCTGCGTTCAGCTCATCTTCACTCGACATCGGAATGAGCAGTACGGGCGAATCCTTCGGGATGTCGAATCGGGCACGCAGCGCGTCGGGTTCAGTCGCTTCGAACGCGCTCGAGTAGGCAAACGCGCTGCTTGCTTCCATCATGCCGTCGAAGTGTGAATTGACGAGCGCGACTTCACGCTCGCCTATGGGATTCGCCTTAAACTCAGTCCACGCTTCGTTTTCAAGAATGTCAAAGTACGTTGCGCCGTCCCGGAAAACCGTGATTGTTTCACCGCGGTGCGTGACGTGAGCGCCACCCTGAAGTGTGTACGTCGGGATGCCTCGGCGCTCAGCCATGACGAGAAACGCGTGATTCACGCCGTACAAGCGGTTGTAGGTCAGCACCACATTCGGTGTGACTTCATCGAGGATGCGCGCACTCGCCCGCATCGTCAGAATGCAGATTCGTAACTGCTGGCGATACGTGTGAAAACGCTCAGACGGGATGTCGACGCCAAGAATCTTGTAATTGAGAAGAAACTCATATGCCGCATAGCGGCCGATGGGCACACCGTCGAGTTCGATGCTTGACCAGCCGTTGAGCGTCGCCGCTTCGGCAATCTCCGAGGCTTCACGGTAATCATCCGCCGTCAGATATTTCTCAAGCAAGAGCGCAGGAAACCCGAGTGACTTGTCCATGAGGTCACGTCGCTTGTGACACGCGCCGCAGACTTGACGCTTCTTCGCGAGAGTGTCATCGGCAGTGAGCCCCGATGCAGACATGGCGACGCAGAACGACTCGTAGAGTCCGTCACATCGCACGGTTGTGACGTCGAACCCCCGTTCGCTCAACCCTTCAGCGACAAGTCCTTCGGGAAATGCATGTTCCCAAATATTCGCAAACGGAGAGAAAAAGAGGGCCTTCACGAGAGTCAACGCTAACAGACCTGCAACGTCAGGCCCCGGGTGCGATAATCGCTAGGTGCCTTCGCTCTCGATTCGACCAGCTACCCAGTTGGATTCTCAGGACCTATTCGACTGGCGAAACGATTCCGACACTCGGGCCGTGTCATTGTCAACGGATGAGGTGACGTGGGAAGGCCATGTTCGTTGGTTCGAAGCCAGCCTCGCCAATGAACGTCGGCGAATTTACATCTGCACGTCAAACCTTGACGACAGAGAACGAGCAATAGGTATGGTTCGGTTCGATGTGGACGAAGAGGGTACGAGCGCCGAAGTGAGCATCAACCTAAATCCCGAGGCCCGTGGGCGAGGACTCGGCTACCCATCGCTCGTCTCTGGAATCAGCGCCTTCGCAGCGGAACGCTCTGGTGTCGTTCGCATAGTGGCGACAATCAGAGCAACAAATGCTGCGAGTCTGGCGATTTTTTCTAAAGCTGGTTTTGCACGGACGCAGTCAACCGGTGACGTACTGCACTTTGAGCTAGCGCTCTAGAACAGATCCCAGCTGACGGGTGTTCCTTTGGGTGCATCCACGATGAATGATTGACCAAAGACTCGATCAATCTCTTTGGGCGGCAGTCCACCACCGGGGCGAACCGACCGAACATTGGCTGGGCCTGCAATCTCACCAGCCTTGACGTCTTCAGATACATAGAGCGAAGGTCGCAAACGAAGCGACTCGTTCTCGGCGGACGTCGCCCACGCACTAGCTGACCCGCGAGCACGAACAGCGGCATCGCAGGCTTCGACAAGTTGTGCGAGCTCAGACGGTTCAAGTGAGAACGCGCTATCGACCCCGCCGTCAGCCCGCGAAAGTGTGACGTGCTTTTCAATGACAGTTGCTCCAAGTGCGGCGGCGGCAACCGAGACACCGAGGCCCATCGTGTGATCGGAGAGACCAACCTTCACACCAAACATGTCCGCCATCGCCGGCATCCGCAGCAAGTTGGCGTCGTCCGGTTGTGCCGGGTATGAACTCGTGCAAGCAAGCAGTGTCAGGTCAACGCATCCGCCAGCACGCGCTGCAGCAACCGCTTCGGCAACCTCGGCAATCGAGCCAGTTCCCACCGAAATGATGACGGGCTTACCCGTCTCAGCGGTCTGCGTGATGAGCGGCAAATCAACAATTTCGAGAGACGCAATTTTGTAGAGGGGCACATCGAACGTCTCGAGAAAGTCGACCGCGGTCTCATCGAATGGTGTGCTGAACGCCATCATTCCGAGGTCGTTCGCGAGCGAAAAGATTGGCTCATGCCAAGCCCAGGGAGTATGCGCCTCTTCATATAGCTCATAGAGACGGCGCGAGCCCCAAAGTTCGTGCCCACCCGAAATGCGGAACGCTGGGCTATCGACGTCGAGCGTGATGGTGTCTGCGGTGTAGGTCTGAATCTTGACTGCGTGCGCGCCAGTATCAGCAATGGCGCGAACAATGTCGAGCGCACGTTCGAGTGATCCGTTGTGGTTGCCGGATATCTCGGCCACGATGAGAGGTCCGTTCGCGGGGAACGTGTTTATCGACGGCAAACGAAACTCCTCTGTGCTGAAACTAGTGTTGAGAAACTTAGGCGGACATGGCCTTGCGCAGAACCTCAATGACCCGTGACACCTGGTCGGAGGTGAGGTCGGCGAACATCGGCAGCGAGATCTCTTGCTCGTAATAGGTTTCGGCGTTCGGGCACATGCCACGCTTGTAGCCGAGGTCTTCAAATGCCGGGTGCCAGTAGGCAGGAATGTAGTTCACCTGAACGAGCACCCCCTGTTCCCTCATGAACTCGAAGACTTCGCGACGACGACCGCCGAGAACGCGAATCGGGTACAGGTGCCACATCGGGTCAACGTAGTCCCTCTTCGCCGGCAGAATCAGTCCGTCCAGATCAGCCAACTCGGTCGAATAGCGGTCAAAAATAGCTGCGCGACGAGCCTTGAATTCGTGGATGCGCTTGATCTGGTTCAATCCAATTGCGGCCAGCACATCGGGCAAGCGGTAATTCAAACCGAAGGAGTGCACCTCTTGGTGCCATGGTCCCTCATTTGGATACCGCTGTTCTTCTTTGTTGCGAACCAGTCCATGCGAACGAAAACGCCGAGCGCGCTCAACGATTGCGGCGTCTGGTGAAACCACAGCGCCTCCTTCGCCGGTGGTCATGTTCTTGGTTGGAAAGAATGAGAATTCCGTGACATCGGCCAGACTGCCGACGGGGCGACCGCGGTAGAGCGAGCCAATCGAGTGAGCAGCGTCTTCCAAGAAGAACGCACCAGCCTTGCGAGCGATTGCCAACAATTCGTCAGCGTCGACCGGATGACCAGCGAAGTCGACTCCCGCAATGACCTTAG
>JBFYOK010000160.1:0-3667 GCA_041303845.1 Microbacteriaceae bacterium
GCTGCCGCTTCGGCGAGCGCAGTTGCTGAATCCGGGCGGGTCTTTACGAAATCGAGAACATCGAGAGCTTCGTCCAGGGTGCCCACCGCGAACACGGCGATGCCGTCCGGAGTGTGACCAACGACCTCATCGCAGTTGTCGACTGGGGAGAGAAAGAAAGGTGAGTCAATGCGAAGTGCCCCGAAGAGCTTCTGTCGAATTCCACCAATCGGTCCCACGTTTCCGGAACTGTCGATGGTTCCCGTGCCTGAAACGTTGAGTCCGCCGTTGAGCTCACCGGGGGTGAGCTTGTCGATGATTCCCAACGCGAACATCATGCCCGCGCTCGGTCCGCCGACGTCATCGAGGCGAATAGTCACCTCGAAAGGGAATTCATATGACACGGAGGCGCCAATGCCGAGGACGACGTCACCCGACTCATTCGCGTACGGCGTGAGCACAACATCCATCGGCACGTCGTTTCGCAAGATCTGTGCCGTGAACGTATTTCCGGCGCCAATCGCGGCGAGTTGGTCGCGCAGGGCTTGAACCGATGCTGGGGCAAGGCCGTTGACCGATTGAATGACGTCGCCAACTTTCAGGATGCCTGTCGCTGTGCTTCCTTCGGCGAAACCAGCGACTTCGATGCCACGAACCACGTTGTAGCCCTGCTCGGTGAGCGCTGCGGCAATGGCGTCTTGTTGCGAATTGACCATCAACGCGGTTCCCTCTTGCTTGCGCTGGTCTTCGGTGACGTCGGGAGGGAACACCGCATCAACGGGCAAAACCGCCTTCGACCGGTCGAACCAGGCGAGGATGATGTCCCCCCAGCTCGGCAGCGCACCCGGTGCGCCGACGACATTCACCGTGAGCATGTTCAATTTGCCCGTTGTCGGGTAAGTCGTCGCCCCGTCGATGGTGATGAGGGAAACCTTTTCGCGCTGGTCCGAATCCTCGACCGAGAAGCTGACAGTACCGAGGGTGTCGAATGTCGGCCCCGGTTGTTCGATGACATACGGTGCGGGAGTTGCCGTCAACGCAACCGTCAACACAATCGCCCCAGCAACGAGCCCAGAGCCGAGACGCCACTTTCGTTGCGCCGACGTCAATGTCGGGCGCCGACGCTCGACCGGGAGCCCGTTGTCATCGGTGGTGTAGAGCGTCACGTGTGTACCTGTCGATTTTGGAAGTTTGCTGTTCGCGCCCAGCGCAAGTCAAACTCGAGCCTAGGGGCAATTCTCAGCGGGGCTAGGGATACCGTATTGACTACAACTGAGAGAGTGCGGTGAACATGATGAGCGAAGATTCGCCCACCCCATCTGACTCGACTCCCGACGACGAGTTCCGCGAGCTCTTCGCCGCCTTTCTCGCTGGCAACGGCGAGATTGACCCGGCCGCACTCGCCGGCGTCGCCGGACTACCCAGCGACCCGGCAGCACTGAGAGCCCTCCTCAACCAACTGCAGTCTGCCCTCGCAAATCCGGCAACGGGCGAAGCGACAGCAAAGCTGTCACTCGACCAAGCCGTTGCGGCCGCCGGACGCGAGGATCAATCCATCTCCGACAACACACGGTCGTCGTATGAGCAAGCTTTTGATTTGGCCGATTTGTGGTTGAGCGAAGTGACCGATGTCAGCCCGCTCCAGGCTCCGCCGTTGCTTCTCACACGTCGCGAATGGGTGCGTCACACGATGAGCGTGTGGCGCGAGCTGAGTGAACCTGTGGCGTCGAGCATCAGTGGCGCCATGACGACCATGCTCGAGACGCAGACACCCGAAGACATGCAGTCAGGTCTCGCGAGCGCATCCGCAATGGTGCAATCGGTCGGAAACACTCTGTTCGCCATGCAACTCGGGCACGTCGTCGGTCAGCTCTCCGCAGAAGTGCTCTCGGGTGGAGACATCGGGGTGGCACTGCTGCCGGATGGTCGGGCCGGCGTTGTTCCGCAAAACATTTCGTCGCTCGGAAACGGCCTCGACATCGCTGAGCAAGAGGTTTTGCTGTACGTCGCTATTCGCGAACTCGCTCACGCACGGCTGTTCCACCAAGCTCGATGGCTCCCCCTGGATTTGCGTTCCGCACTCACGGCCTATGCGCAAGGAATTCACATCGACGCAGCACCGCTTGAATCGCTCATGGAAAATTTTGACCCGTCGAACCCGGAGGAGCTTCGAAGCGCACTGACGGATGGTCGACTCATTCCTCCAAAGTCGGACGATCAGAAGCGCGCGTTGGAACGAATCGAAACGCAGCTTGCCCTCATCGAGGGATGGGTGGACGTCGTGACAGAAGATGCAACGGCCCGACTCCCCCGCGCGAACGCTTTGTCCGAGACGATGCGTCGCCGCCGCGCGAGCGGTGGCCCTGCCGAGTCTGCGTTTGCCGCTCTGGTCGGACTCGAGCTGCGCCCGCGCAGGTTGCGTGAGGCCGCAACGATGTGGCGGGCCGTCACTGACGCGATTGGCTCGACGGCACGTGATGCACTGTGGGCGCATCCTGACCTCATGCCGACGTCAGATGACGTGACGAACCCGGCCGCGCTCGTAGACCGCCTCGTTGCGCGAGCGCGCGGCGAAGAACCGGCACAAGACGACATGGACCGAGCGCTCGAAGACATGTTGCGCGACGAGTCAGAAGGTTGATGACTGTGGATGCGCCAGCACGCGTGTCGCTGGTTTCACGCATCCTCCTCGCATGTTGCGAATTCACCCTCACCTCGCCCTGATCTGGAGGTCCCCGACCTCCTGCCAACTCGGCACCATTGCGCCCGCGGTCGTGCTGTCAGATCTCACTCCAGCCCACGAGCGAGTGATCGACGCACTTCGCGCGGGAGCCCCTTCAGCCACTCTGCGGGCGCTGGCCAGCCAGTGGGGCATGGATCAATCCGAGTGGGAATCGTTTCTTGAAGCGCTCGCTCCGAGTCTCGAACAAGCGACACCTCCCCGTCTTCGCGTCATTCTGGTTGGAGACGGACCCGGGCAGGGTGAGATTCGGCACGTTCTTGTCGACGATGCGTATCTGCTCAGCACCGTGTCAGTTGACGTCAGCGCGGGCGAACTCGACGCGTGCGCAGTGGACGTGGCCGTTATGGTGAGCAGCTTCTTTGTTGCAAGCGCGGATGCGAGTGTGTGGTTACGACGGGATATTCCGCACGTGTTGGTCAGCTTTGACGAACAGGGTGCGACCGTTGGGCCGCTTGTGGTGCCCGGCCGAACACCGTGTGCACATTGCCTCGACCTGCATCGCCGCGACGCCGACCCGTGCTGGGTTGCACTGGCGTCGCAATTGCTCTTCAGCGCGCATCCGGAAACGACAGCCATGCTGCGGTGCGCCGTTGCCGTCGAGGTTGTCACGCTGCTCGCGAGCACACGCGAAGAGCACGACGGAAGGCGAGTGCGCCTTCGATTGACTCATGGCGGCCGCACGATCGAAAGGGTGGAGGACGTCAGCGACTTCCATCCCGATTGCCGATGCCGGTCTCTGCAAGAAAACGTGACTTCAATCGAGTCGCGGCGTGCGAACCAGATCCTGGGGCCCAAGACAGCGTGAGACGCTGAGCTGCTCGCGTGACCGCGACGTACAAGACTCGGCGCTCCTCGTTCATGGCATCTTCGCCGGTCGCGTACCAAATCGGAAGCAGGCCCTCGGCAAGCCCAACGACATACACACTCGCCCACTCCAGGCCTTTG
>JBFYOK010000161.1:0-6285 GCA_041303845.1 Microbacteriaceae bacterium
GTCATGGCCGCCGGCGGACTCACAGATTCCGCTGATCAGTGCGGCATCAACCTCGCCCGACCGTTGAGCGACGGGGAGCAACTCATCGTCCCGACTCAGCCCGCGGGGGAGTCGGCGGGCATGTGCGCGACATCGTTGTCTGGCAGTTCGGGCGGCGGGGCATCCGGGCCAGTCAGCCTCACACGTGCCGACCTTGCGACTCTCGATTCGTTGCCGGGCATCGGTCCAACGCTGGCTCAGCGAATCATCGACTGGCGAACCACTCACGGCGGGTTCACCAGCGTGGACCAACTCGCCGAGGTCAGCGGTATCGGCGACAAACTCTTCGCTGAAATTCAGCCCTTGGTCTCACCGTGAATGCTCTTCGTTTCACCCTGCCGGTGGCGTTCGCGTGGGCCTTGTTGGCGGGAGTGATTCCATTTCTGCGGGAGTCGAACGACTCCACACAGCGCGTGATTGTGATTGTCGGCGTAGGGTTCGGGCTTGTGCTCGCGGCACTCGGTTTCGCTGGTTTGGGATTTGTCAGGCTGCGTTTTGCAGGAGCACGCTTCGACTTCCGGGGACTCAGATTTCGCGAGACCGTGATTGTTGTTGGGTTCGTCGTGACCGCTTTTTTCGGGAGGCTCTGGTCGCTCATCCCGCTCGAACGCCCTCGATACGTGACCGAGCCGGCGTTCGATGTCTCGTGGGCTGCTGACCTCCGCAAGAGACTCGTTGAGGCGGCGGCATCGTTGCCCGGGCTCGGCAACGAGCTCGTTCCGGGACTGGCAGTGGGCGACACAACACTCGTCTCGCAAGGTCTCGATGCCGACATGAAGACCGTTTCGCTCACACATCTCGTGGCAGTGTCGGGCGCAAACTGTGCCGTCATTACGGCTGGTGTGATCGCGGTGGTTGCAATCTTCGGTGGTGGGCGATGGATGCGCGCACTCACGGCCGGCGTCGCCCTCGCGCTATTCGTGATCATTGTTGGCCCGCAGCCGAGCGTGATTCGGGCAACCGTGATGGCCATCATCCTGCTGGTTTCGGTCAGCAGCGGACACCCATCCCGCGGTGTCCCCGTGCTCGGCCTTGCGGTTTTTGTGTTGCTTCTTGTTGAACCCACGTGGGCACTCAACATCGGCTTCATTCTCTCCGTCTTCGCGACGGCAGCGTTGCTCGTGCTCGCACCCAAAATTGAGGAGCGACTGAGTGCGTGGATGCCGCGGTGGCTCGCAATTGTCATCGCCATTCCGTTGTCTGCTGAATTGGTCTGTCAACCCGTGATTGCCATACTCGCTCCCGGGCTTCCCGCATTTGGAATCGTGGCCAACGTGCTCGCGGCACCCGCAGCTCCCGTGGCCACGGTGACCGGACTCGTTGCTGCTCTCGTGCTTCCACTTTCTGAACCCGTCGGTCTCGCGTTGTTGTGGCTGTGCTGGCTCCCGGCGCAGTGGATTGCCAATGTCGCTGGTGTGTGCGCTCAAATTCCGTTTTCGAGACTGCTGTGGCCTGGTGGTCTGGTAGGCGTGATGCTCTCGATACTCCTATCGGGCGCGCTCACCTCGCTCCTCATCTGGCCGCGCATGCGTCGCCCAGCTAGCTTCGTTGTTGCGCTGACCCTTGGAGTTTCACTCTCCGTCACGGTGGTCTCGCAGTCGTGGCGTCGGGTGGGAATCCCGAGCGACTGGCTCATTGCGGCGTGCGACATCGGCCAGGGCGACGCGTTAGTCGTGCGGCCGACCCCGCAGTCACAGCAGATCATGATGATCGACACCGGACGCGACGAGCCGCGCCTTCGCGACTGTCTCGATGATTTGGGCGTTGATCGAATCGACCTGTTGGTTCTCACTCACTACGACCAAGACCACGTCGGGGCATACTCCGTCGTGCTCGGCCGCGTGAACCAGGCGCTGGTCGGCAAACCCATTGACGAGTTGGAGAGCGCGGTTGTGCGAGAACTCGAGAGCGAGGGCGCGGTGGTCGGAATAGGCCGAGCGGGCTTGAGCGGCAACCTCGGAGAATCCGGATTTCGCTGGCGGGAGTTGTGGCCCGCGCCTGGGCATCCAGACATGCAAAGTGGGAACCCAGGGTCGTTGGTCATTCGCACGGAATGGGCGTCAAGCGTTGAGGGTGAGTCCCCATTGAGCGCGATGTTCTTAGGCGACCTAGATGAGGATGCGCAACGTGCCTTGCTCAGATCAACCAGCGTTCGCCCGGCCTCCGTGGTCAAAGTTGCGCACCACGGGTCGGCTGACCAACACGACGCCCTCTACGAGCGGCTCCGCGCGCGCATCGCACTCGTGTCTGCCGGTGCGGACAACGGGTACGGGCATCCCACCGATCGCGCACTTGCGATATTGGCCGCCACAGGCACGTCGGTGGCGCGCACGGACACGCAAGGACTGCTCTTGGTGCGCCGGGTTTCCGACTCGGCGGGTGACCGACTCGAAGTCTGGACCGAACGGTAGGCTCGCCACATGGCGACGAAACCGGCTCCGAAGGCGGCGGCAAAGATCGCGGCCAAGCCAAAGTCGGCCATTGCTTCTGTCGGCTGGGATCAGGCGAAACCTGCGCCGATTTTGCTCGTGACGGGACCTGAGGCTTTTCTCGCCGATCGCGTCGGTTCCGGAGTCCGTGACGCTCTGCGTGCCGCGGATCCGAACGTCGAAGTTCACGACGTTGATGCCACTGACTATGCCTATGGCACTCTGATGACACTCGCGAGCCCGTCGCTGTTTGGCGAACCACGTTTGATTCGCGTGAGCAACGTCGAGAAGTGCAACGACGAGTTCCTCGAGGATGCGCTTGCCTACATTGAGTCACCTGACCCTGATACGACGCTCCTGCTGAGGCACGGCGGGGGTGTGCGCGGCAAGAAACTCCTCGACCAGATTCGTTCAGGTGTCGGCGGGGCTACTGAAGTTTTGTGCTCCGAGATTAAGTCCGATGCGGACAAGAACGACTTTTGTTTCGCCGAGTTCAAGCGGGCCGGAACATCAATCACACCGGGTGCAGCTCGCGCCTTGGTCTCGGCGTTCTCCTCGAGTGCGAGTGAACTCGCCAATGCGTGTGCTCAACTCATCGCTGATTCCGACGGTTCAATCGACGAACGGATTGTCGAGAAGTACTACGGCGGTCGCGTCGAAACGACGGCATTCAAGGTCGCAGACTTTGCCGTGGCCGGACGCCTGGGCGATGCACTCATCTCACTTCGACACGCGCTTGAATCCGGCGCCGATCCCGTGCCCATCGTTGCCACCTTCGCGAGCAAGCTCCGTCTGATGGCCAAGGTGTGGGGCGAACGTCGATCATCGAACGAGCTCGCTGGTCCACTCGGTGCCGCACCGTGGCAAATCGATCGGGCACGCCGAGACCTTCAGTCCGGTTGGGACGAAGAGGGCATCCGTCGCGCCATCATCGCCATCGCGGAGGCCGACGCAAACGTCAAGGGCGCCTCGAGAGACCCCGTTTACGCCGTCGAGCGGATGATTACCGTCGTTGCCAACTACGGCCGGAGCTAATTCGCAGACGGAACAAAAAAAGAATCCCCATCGGTAACCGACGGGGATTCTTTGTAAACCGAATGGTGCCTAGAGGCTGGCTACAGCCTTTGCGATGGCCGACTTGCGGTTCGCAGCGTTGTTCTTGTGCAGAACACCCTTGCTCACGGCCTTGTCGAGCTTCTTGGTGGCGACCTTGAGGGCAGCCTCGGCCTGAGCCTTGTCACCGGCCGAGATGGCGGTGCGAGCCGCGCGAACGGCGGTCTTAACGCCACTCTTGACAGCCTTGTTGCGCTCCTGCGCCTTTTCGTTTGTTCCGATGCGCTTGATTTGCGACTTGATGTTTGCCACTTATTCGAGCCTTTTCGTCTGAGTGTGAATGGGATGTGTCTCGCAAAGCGAAGAGGGCGCTTTTTGTGACGTGTCGCGCTGGTGTGGGACCGCGCGCAAACCGAATTCCAACTGTATCAGCAATACGCGCTGTGGTTATAACCCACAGCCTCATCGTGGGAGACTAGAACGCCATGTCACCTCGAGCTTCGAAACCACTGCAGCCCGCGTCGACCAATCCAGCGCAGATTCGCAACTTCTGCATCATCGCGCACATCGACCACGGTAAATCGACGCTTGCCGACCGCATGCTCCAGATCACGGGCATTGTCGACGACCGGTCCATGCGCGCCCAGTACCTCGACCGCATGGACATTGAGCGTGAGCGCGGCATCACCATCAAGTCCCAGGCTGTTCGCATGCCGTGGGAAGTTGACGGCAACACGTTCGCGCTCAACATGATTGATACGCCGGGGCACGTGGACTTCACCTATGAGGTCAGTCGTTCGCTCGCTGCGTGTGAAGGCGCGGTGCTCCTTGTCGACGCAGCCCAGGGCATTGAAGCCCAGACGCTGGCGAACCTGTACCTCGCCATGGAAAACGACCTGACAATCATCCCGGTTCTCAACAAAATCGACCTGCCGGCCGCCGACCCCGAGAAGTATGCGAAAGAACTCGCGAGTCTCATTGGCGGCAAGCCCGAAGATGTACTTCGCGTCTCGGGCAAAACCGGCGTCGGCGTGGATGCTCTGCTGGATCGTGTCGTCGAACTCGTGCCCGCTCCCGTTGGTGATCCGGATGCTCCCGCTCGAGCAATGATTTTCGACTCGGTGTATGACGCCTATCGCGGTGTTGTGACCTACGTGCGCGTAATCGACGGAAATCTCACGCCACGTGAGCGCATCAAGATGATGTCGACCGGCGCAAACCACGAGCTACTCGAAATCGGTGTCAGCTCGCCTGAGCCCGTCCCGACCAAAGGACTTGGCGTCGGCGAGGTCGGCTACCTGATTACCGGCGTGAAAGACGTTCGCCAGTCCAAAGTCGGTGACACGATTACGGATGCCCAGAAACCAGCCAACCAGGCGTTGCCGGGTTACACCGAGCCCAAGCCGATGGTGTTCTCCGGCCTCTACCCAATCGATGGCAGTGACTATCCCGTTCTGCGCGAGGCACTCGACAAGCTCAAGCTCTCTGACGCGTCGCTCAACTACGAACCCGAGACGTCGGTCGCGCTCGGCTTCGGGTTCCGTTGCGGCTTCTTGGGGCTCCTCCATCTCGAAATCATTACCGAGCGACTCGAGCGCGAGTTCGGCCTTGACCTCATCGCCACCGCGCCGAGCGTGCCTTACGAGGTCACGACCGAAGACAAGAAGACGGTTACCGTAACCAACCCGAGTGAATACCCGACGGGCAAGATTGACCGGGTTCGCGAGCCGGTTGTGAAGACGGCCATCCTGGCGCCGAAAGATTACGTCGGAACAATCATGGAGCTCTGTCAGAGCCGTCGCGGAACGATGCTCGGCATGGACTACCTCGGGGAAGACCGCGTCGAGCTCAAATACAACATGCCCCTCGGTGAAATCGTGTTCGACTTTTTCGATCACCTGAAGAGCAGAACGCAGGGTTACGCCTCGCTTGACTACGAGCCCGCAGGAGATCAGGAATCAGACCTGGTGAAGGTCGACATTCTTTTGCAGGGCGAGGCTGTCGATGCGTTTAGCGCCATCGTGCACAAAGACAAGGCCTACGCATACGGACTCATGATGACGGAGCGCCTGAAGAAGCTCATCCCGCGTCAACAATTCGAAGTGCCCATTCAGGCGGCTATTGGTGCACGAATTATTGCGCGTGAAAATATCTCTGCGATTCGAAAGGATGTTCTCGCCAAGTGCTACGGCGGAGACATCACCCGCAAGCGCAAGCTTCTCGAAAAGCAGAAGGAGGGAAAGAAGCGCATGAAGATGGTCGGTCGCGTGGAAGTTCCTCAAGAGGCGTTCATCGCCGCCCTGTCGGGCGACGAAGAGGTGAAGAAGAAGTAGCGTGGCTGGGCCTCGTCGATCATCTTTCCGTGCCAACCAGGTGACCTACGCCGCGGTTGGCGTGACGCAAGACCCAGATGTCTTGCGATTTCCTCCGGTTGGATTTCAGGCCCGACGCAACGAACGTCGAATCGGGTCCGGTGCCGAGCGCTTTGCGTCAGCCTCCGTCGATCTGCTCAACGGTTTCTTTTTTGAACGTGCTGGTCTCATCGCCACGACGGCATCCGGTGAGGCGCTCTCCGTTGAGGCTCTGCGCGTGGAATCACCAACGGTTCGACTCGAGAATCTTTGGTGGCCGATGAACATCGTTCGCGACTTTCGGGTCATCTACGCATCACGTGAGGAACGTCGCGTGTCTTTCGCACTCGGCACACTGACGGAATGGCCGCTCAGCGGCGAGGAGTCGTTTGTTGTTGAGTGGCGCGAAGACG
>JBFYOK010000162.1:0-4136 GCA_041303845.1 Microbacteriaceae bacterium
CATTTACGCCACGCTGGGCATCCCCGAGGGATCGAATCCTCGCGTGCACGCGGTTCTCGAGTTTCTGCAGGAAACGGAGCGCTCTTCGTGAACCCTGCGCGATACGAGGTCGTTCGTCGTATCGCAGGACCACGCTCGTTCAGTCAGTGGGTCTTTCTTCCAATACTGGTCACGCTGAGTGCCGGCACGTCGATTCCGCAACTGCAATTCGGTGCTGCGGAGTTCTACGCGTGGAACTCTGTCGCGGCTGGCGCTCTTGCCGTGGCTTGGGCGTTTGCGTTTCTCGTAGGGATTCTCATCAACGCCGTGCTGCGTCAACCGACGGTCTGGCGATTCATCGCGGTCGTCGTGGTCTTCTTCATGACCGAAGCAGGTCGAGCTGTGCTCGTGACCTGGCAAGCAGATTCTCTCGGGCTCGACACGCATCCCAACTGGGCTTTTCAATTCGTAGCAGGCGGATTAACCGGGCTCGCGCTGTTCTCGCTCGCCGCCAGTCTCGTTAACGAAGCGTACGAGTATCGAACGACGCTGAGTCGCCTGACTCAAACGAAGCTCTTGCTGGCCGAGATGGTCACGGCGACGGCAAGCGACCTTGAAGTCCGTCGCGCGCAACTATTGGAACAGGTGCGCAGCGCTGTCACGGATTCGATTCGCGACGTGCTGTCGACCGGTGGTTCGTCGGCCCGCGAGGTCGCCGACGAACTTGTGCGGGTTTCCGAAGAAGTCGTTCGGCCGTTGAGTCACAGTTTGATTCCGGCCAGTGAACCACAACCCGATGTAACCCCTGGTCCTCCTGCCCCAATCAGTGTGCGTTCGGTTATGACCTACGCCACATACGTCAAGCCCTTCAGACCCGAAGTCGTAACGGTGTTTGCCTTCTTGCTTACGGCCGGTGCCGTGCTCTTTGATTGGCCCTTTGAGACGATCCCCGCCTTCGTCGGCTTGTTGGCTTGGGTTTACGGGTATTTGGCAGTCATGCGCTGGCTGGTTACGCCTCGGCTGAAGACAATGCGTCTCGCCGGGCGCGTGCTCGCGTTAGTCGTCGCCTATCTTGGCTTCGTCATCGTGCCCGGCCTCTTGCTACTAGCTGCAACGGACATGTTCGCTCTTGAGAATTGGCCATACTTTGTCTATTTCGTCGTGATCGGCCAAATTGTGTTGTGGCCACTCGCGATCATCGCCGGCGTGCGTGAGGCCCGAGCGACCGTCATCGAAGATCTCCGGCTCTCCAACGAGCGTTTGGCCTGGTCGCGTGCGCGCCTTGCGTCCTATCTCTGGGGGCAACAGAGCAACCTTGCTGTCGCACTTCACAAAGACGTTCAGGGCACGCTCATGGCCGCTGCGATGAAGCTCAAAATGTCGCGAGATGCCGGCACTAACGACGCTCAGGCCATCGATGACATTCGTGCGACCGTTCTCGAGGCGGCTGAATTTGTTGTCGCTCCCTCGGATGCTCCGCCCATCACCGAGGCTCTCGCAAACTTGAACGCGCGCTGGCAGGGCGTGTTTCGAGTGGAGATTGTTGACGGCGAAGAGGCAGTAGCTCGCCTCAACGCCGATTCGGTTTGCCGTCGCATCGTTACAGATCTCATCGCCGAGTTCGTCACGAATGCGGTCAAGCACGGGCAGGCGACGTCGGCTCGCGTCCGGCTGTCGATCGCTGCACCTGACCTCATCGAAGTCGAGGGCGTCAACAACGGGCGATCTCTCTCGGCAAATCCGGGCAACGGTTTGGGAACGCGCATGCTCGACGCCGTGTCACTCGAACGAGGGTTCGAGAACGTCCCCGGTGGCGTTCGGGTTTGGGCGCGCATCCCTATCGTCTAGCCCGCCGGCGCCGACCGTCTACCCTTGAGGCATGACGAATTACCCCGTGACCAGCGCGACCGGTGCCGATGTTCGTGTGCGATTTTGCCCGTCACCGACCGGCACGCCGCACGTCGGACTCGTGCGTACGGCGTTGTTCAACTGGGCTTATGCGCGCCACACGGGTGGCACGTTCATCTTTCGAATTGAAGACACGGATGCCGCACGCGACAGCGAGGAAAGCTACGAGCAAATCGTCGAGGCGTTGACGTGGCTGGGACTCGAGTGGGATGAGGGCATCAACGTTGGCGGCCCGCACGAGCCGTACCGGCAGAGCGAGCGCATGGACATCTATCGCGATGTGGTGCAGAAGCTCATTGAAACCGGTCATGTTTACGAGAGTTTCTCGACCCCGGAGGAAATCGAAGCGCGCAACGTTGCCGCCGGTCGCGATCCGAAGGTCGGCTACGACAACTCCGACCGCAACCTGACTGACGAACAAAAGGCCGCCTTCCGTGCCGAGGGTCGCGAGCCCGCGTTGCGCCTGCGGGTGCCCGACGAGGACATCACGTTCGACGATCTCGTTCGCGGAGAAATCACGTTCCCGGCCGGGTCGTTTCCCGACTTCGTTGTCGTGCGCCCAAACGGTGACCCGCTGTACACACTGGTGAACCCAGTCGATGACGCCATCATGCGCGTCACACACGTGTTGCGCGGCGAAGACTTGCTTTCGTCGACGCCCCGGCAGATTGCGCTGTATCACGCGTTGATCGACGCCGGCGTGGCCACGCACATCCCTCGTTTCGGCCACCTGCCATACGTGATGGGGGAGGGCAACAAGAAGCTCTCGAAGCGTGACCCCGAGTCGAACCTCTTTCACCACCGCGACCGCGGTTTCATCCCGGAGGGTCTGCTCAACTACCTCGCGTTGCTCGGCTGGTCGATCTCGGCCGACCGCGATGTGTTCGCGCTCCACGAGATGGCGAAGGTTTTCGACGTCGAGAATGTCAACCCGAACCCGGCCCGCTTCGACCTCAAAAAAGCCGAGGCAATCAACGGCGACCACATTCGACTGTTGCCGGTGGATGAGTTCACGCGTCGCCTAGCGGTGACGCTCCAGTCAGCCGGACTGCTGGGCGGCACGCCGGGCTCACCCATCGCAGACACTGACTTCACCGTGCTCACTCAGGCGGCGCCACTCGTTCAGACGCGCATGAACCTGCTCGGTGAGACTCCCGCAATGCTCGGCTTCTTGTTCACCACCGCCGACAAGCTGACGTGGGATGAAGATGCTCTCGCGGGCTTGCCTGAAAATTCTGCTGAGGTCGTCGCGCGTGGAGTAGACGCACTGACTCGCTTAGGCGATGGCGAGTGGAACACGGAAGCGATTCAGGCGGCGCTTGAGAGCGAACTCATCGGCGCGATGGAACTGAAACCACGCATCGCCTACGGTCCGCTGCGCACGGCAATCTCGGGCAAGCGCATCTCTCCGCCGCTGTTCGAGTCGATGGAGATTCTTGGTCGCGGTGAGACACTCGCGCGCCTGGATGCTTTCGGCCAACGATGATTTAAGTCAGGCTTGCGAGTGCGCTAGTCTTGACAACTGGTCAGGCCTTCGGGATCTGCCCTTGGGGTATGGTGTAATTGGCAACACGGCTGATTCTGGTTCAGTTGTTCTTGGTTCGAGTCCAGGTACCCCAGCAAGTTCTCACCCCCGCTTCGGCGGGGGTTTTGTTTTGCACAGATCGCCCTTGACCTGTCGTGGTATCAGCTTGATACCATTACTCTCATGGCCATGACACTACGACTCACCGAGCAAATGGATTCGCAGCTCGACAAGATTGCCGAGACGCAAGGCATCAGCAAGCAGCAACTCATTGTCAACGCGATTGAGGACTATCTCGAGCGCAAGTTTCAGGAACGCGAGTACGACGACGCGTTCGAACGAATGATGAAGCGACATGCTGGCGTCATTGACCGACTCCGAGAAACGTAAATCGCTTTTGTCAGGTGAGGTTCGATACTTCTCGATGGACGACGTAACGCGAACAATTCACAGACTTGGCCTCGGCCGAATTCGGGATATTGGGCTCTTGGAATCCGCCTTGCATCGCCCGCAGACCGTAGTTTTCGGAGTTGAGTCGTACATCGGGATCTTCGACAAGGGGGCTGCCCTGCTCCAGTCGCTTGTCAAAAATCACGCGCTGTTCGACGGTAACAAGCGCTTGGCGCTCTCCGCGACAGTCTTGTTTCTCGGCATGAATGGTTTCGAACTTCTGAGCGGCGAGGAAGAAACTTTTCAGTTCATGCTCGCTTGCGCTCGCGGCGAC
>JBFYOK010000163.1:0-6077 GCA_041303845.1 Microbacteriaceae bacterium
AGGCCTGCACACTCGTCGAGAACGACTCGTAGGGGTGATGCAGCAGCACGTCACCCTTGCGAATCCGCTCGAAGATGCTCGCCGTTTCGCCTTCCGGCACGACCAGTTTCGGGTTTGTCACACGGGCGTGCGGGGCGAAGTGCAGTTCGTCGCGCTTGAGTCCTGCGATTTCGAAGAGGCCCGTGAGGTTCAGTGGCTCGGGCAGCCGAACCACCTCATGCTCGGTGATGCCGAGTTCTCGCAACAGCAGTTCCAGGGTGAGCGCATCCATGGTCGAATCGATTTCGAGACGGATGGGCGGCCCAAAGCGTCGACGGAGAAGACCCTTTTCGAGCACCTGAATGAGGTTCTCGGTCTCATCTTCGTCAATTTCGACGTCTTCATTTCGGGTGACGCGAAAAGCGTGATGCTCGACAATCTCCATACCGGGGAACACCGCTCCGAGCTGATTCGCGATCAGGTCTTCGAGGGTGATGAAGCGCACATCGGTGATACCCGCGCCCTCGTCGACACGAACGAACCGCGGAAGCATCTGCGGAATCTTCAGACGAGCGAATTCTTCGGTGCCCGTCTTGGCGCTCCGCACGCGAACCGCAAGGTTCAGCGACAGGCCAGAAATGTAGGGAAACGGGTGCGCGGGGTCGACGGCAAGCGGCATGAGAACGGGAAATACCTGGTCGGAAAAATACCGTGATAGTCGCGCCTGTTCGTTCTCGTCGAGCTGGTCCCAGCGCAAAATGGCTATCCCTACGTTCGCTAGAGCAGGCGAGACCTCATTGTGGAAAGCCGATGCGTGGCGCTCCTGTAACTCGTGCGCCCGATTCGTCACGTCGGCGAGCACGTCACCTGGGGCCCGGCCCACGTTGTTGGGCGTCGCGAGACCGGTCACAATTCGGCGTTTGAGCCCGGCAACCCGCACCATGAAGAATTCGTCAAGGTTGCTCGCAAAGATTGCGAGAAAGTTTGCTCGTTCAAGAATGGGTAACGACTCGTCTTCAGCGAGTTCGAGCACGCGTTGATTGAAGGCGAGCCAGCTCAGCTCGCGGTCGAGAAATCGATCGGCGGGAAGACTCGCGTCTTCGAGAGTCGACGAGTCGACATCGAAGTCGTCATCGATGTCGGGTTGCTCGTCGTCGGGGAGGGAATCCACCCCATCATCTTGGCACTGAGACGAAACTTCGCGAAAAACGTGAGGTTAACGAACGGTGGCGCGTTCGTTCTCGTCGACGATGTTGAATCGGTACCCGACATTCCGAACGGTGCCGATGAGGTGTTCCATCTCGCCGAGCTTGGCCCGGAGGCGACGCACGTGCACGTCGACAGTTCTCGTGCCGCCGTAGTAGTCGTATCCCCAGACTTCGCTCAAGAGCTGCTCTCGAGTAAAGACACGCGACGGATGGGTTGCCAAGAAACGCAACAGCTCGAACTCTTTGAACGTCAGGTCGACGGGTCGATCGTGCAGCTTGACTGAGTAGCTTGCCTCATCAATCACGAGACCTGATGCTTGGATTCGCGACGCGGTGTCATCCACCGGTGTCTGCCGCCCGAGTGCGAGTCGGATCCGCGCATCAATCTCAGCGGGAGTTGCCGACTCGAGCACGACGTCGGTGATTCCCCAGTCGCTGGTCACCGCAGCCATGCCGCCTTCGGTCACAACAACAATCAGCGGAGAGCTCAGTCCCGTTGCAGTCAAGATCTTGCACAGGTTCTTGGCGCTGGCGAGATCGGCGCGCGCGTCGAGCATCAGGAGATCACAGTCGGGAGCATTAACGAGGTGAGCCGGCTCGGCTGGAATCACTTTCACCACATGCGAGAGCAGGGCGAGGTTTGGCAGCACGTCGCCATTGGGGCGCGCAGCGAGAACAAGAATGGTTGCCACGGCCGCACCTCGTCTCATTAGGTCTGACTCAATACTAAAACGCGAATGTTTCATCACTGTTTCAGTCAGGTGGAAAGAGTGACGAGGATGAATGTGATTCACTCCAATGCCTGCCCGTAGACTTGGCTCATGCTGGTTGCTCTTGAACTCTTCTTCCTCGGTCTGCTCGGGCTCGCGAGCTTGGCGATTGCCTTTGTTTCGGTTGTTGTCCTCGTCAAGCTGTTTCGCAGCCCGCGCTAAGCGATTCACCCTCTGAACGTGGCTGAACACTTCGGAGATCCTTTTCGAGAACAGCGGGCCCTCGCTGAGGGAAACGCCGTTGTCATTTTCGGAACTGCCTCGCAATCGCCACAGCCTGCCCAGTCGTCGCATGGCGTCATTCGACTCACCGGTCGCGATCGCCTGACCTGGCTTGACTCACTGGTGAGTCAAGAAGTCTCTGCGTTGCGAACTGGAGAAAGCGCCGAGGCACTTCTGCTGGATCCGAATGGTCGCGTCGAGCGCGTCATGCACATCCTCGATGACGGAACCGCTACGTGGATTCTTGTTGAACGCGACCCAGCCTCTCTGGCCGACTGGCTCGACCGAATGGTTTTTCGCCGTGATGTCGAGGTTGTCGACGTGACGGACGAATTCGCCGTTGTGGGTGTGGTGGGCGATGGGGCCGCAGCTCACGCGCTCTCCCCGATCGCCGCATCACCCAACGGTGTCTCGCTCGCGTGGGTTGACCCGTGGGTTGACGTTGTGCCCGGTGGTTGGCAATACGCGTCGTCTCAACATCATCCGGCAGCTGACTGGCACTATCGCGAATTTGTTCTCGAGCGTTCTCACATCGCACAGGTCGAGCAACTCGTTTCGTCCGGAACGGTGATTGCGGCCGGCACGCTCGCACTGGAAGCCCTGCGAATTGCCGCGTGGCGACCGACGCTCGCCGACGTTGACGAGACGAGCCTGCCGCACGAGTTCGACTGGCTTCGTTCGGCCGTGCACCTGTCGAAGGGATGTTACCGCGGGCAAGAGACCGTGGCGAAGGTGCACAACCTGGGGCATCCACCGCGTCGCCTTGTCGCTCTTGACCTCGACGGCACTGATGCGGGGTTACCTGAAACTGGCTGGCCGGTCGCGCTCGCCGAAGACCCCGAAAAAGTTGTCGGGCACATCACGTCGGCAGCCCGCCACTTCGACGAGGGCCCGATTGCGTTGGCGCTCATCAAGCGAATGGTTCCGGTGGATGCGCAACTCGTCGTTCTCGCACCCGGCGTCGCCGCTGATTCCCAGCGCGCGATGGCTGCTCGCCAAGGTGTGATTGTTCCGCCCGATGCAGGAAAGACCGTCGACGTGCCTCGAATCAGTCGCGACCGAGTGCGCCCCACGCGATCGTAATTTCGCCGAGACGCCAGCGCGTTCGACCGGCGAGCACGGGCCATCCGCCCGACTTCATTGACTCGACGGTGGCCATCCATCGCTGGGTCGCTCCGAACGCAGTGAGCGGAGCGTGCACGGCCCACCACCTATCTAGGTCGGACATGAGTTCGTGAACGGGGTCGCCCGGCACGTTGTGATGAATGAGCGCCTTGGGTAGGCGCTCGGCGCAGATACTCGGGGCGTCGAGACCGTCGAGGCGCAGTGAAATCGTGAGAGATTGCGGGCCGCCTGAGCGATTGCCGGCTGCGGGCGTCAGGGCAATCCAGGTCGAGACACGACCAATCTCGTCGCAAGTGCCTTCGACGAGCACACCCTCGGGTTGAACCTTCGACAACATCGATTCCCACGCAGCAGCGACTTGCGTTTCGTCATATTGCCGAAGCACGTTGAACGCCCGAATGACGACGGCCGCGCGCCCCTGAGGCACGGGGGTTTCGAAGCCCCCGCGCTCGAACGTGATTGACGGATGCGCATCTGTCATGCCCCATCGGTCGAGGTCATCGCGCGCTGAGCTGACGCGCTCTGGATCAATCTCGAGGCCGAGCACCTGCGTATCGGGTCTCACGCGCAGTAGTCGCTCGCGCAGCTCAACGGTCGTCACCGCGCTCGCCCCGTAACCGAGGTCGACGACCAGTGGGTCAGCTGTCGTGCGAAGCCCCGGCCACGTTTGAATCCAGCGGTCGACGCGACGCAGACGGTTCGGGTTGGTCGTCCCGCGCGTGATGTTTCCGACCGGCATAGTCTCAAGTCTTACCTAGACTTAGAGCATGACGTACACCCTGATTTTGCTTCGCCACGGAAACAGCGACTGGAACCAGAAGAACCTTTTCACCGGGTGGGTCGATGTTCGTCTCAGCGAGCAGGGCGTCGGCGAAGCGAAGAATGCGGGCAAGCTCCTGCGCGACGCGAACGTCATGCCGGATATGCTCTACACCTCGTTGCTGACGCGGGCGATTCAAACGGCGAACCTCGCCCTCGAAGAAGCGGACCTTCTCTGGATTCCGGTCAAGCGCTCGTGGCGCCTCAACGAACGTCACTACGGTGCGTTGCAGGGCATGGACAAAGCGCAGACGCTCGAAAAGTATGGCCCCGAGCAATTCCACATTTGGCGCCGGTCGTTTGACGTGCCGCCACCTCCCATTTCGAACGACAGCGAATGGTCGCAGATGGATGACCCGCGCTACATCGGCATCGATGGCGAGGTGCCCGCAACCGAGTGCCTCAAAGACGTCATCGACCGTATGGTTCCCTACTGGACCAGCGACATCGTGCCCGATCTGCGTGCGGGCAAGACCGTTCTCGTGACCGCCCACGGAAACTCACTGCGCGCCCTCGTGAAGCACCTGGACGGGATCTCTGATGACGACATCGCGGAGTTGAACATCCCGACGGGAATTCCGTTGGTCTACGAGCTCGATGACAACTTCATGCCGGTCAAGCCTGCGGTGTACCTCGACCCCGAAGCTGCTGCTGCCGGAGCCGCTGCAGTTGCTGCCCAAGGCAAAAAGTAGCCGAAACGCTCGAGCTAGTCTGCGCTGAGGTCAATCGGCGCGGTGCTGTCGTTGGTCCATTCACCTGTAGACAGGTACTTGACTTTTCGAGAGATATTCACTGCGTGGTCCGCAAAACGCTCGTGGTAACGACTGGCAAGCGTGGCGTCAACGGTGTCCACCGGCGTGCCGCCCCAAGTGTCGCCCAGGACCTTGTCGAATACGGACAGGTGCAGCGCATCGATTTCGTCGTCGAGGTCGCGAATCTTGTCAGCATGCTTGAGGTTCTGCGACTTAAGAAGTTTCGTCAGGGTCTCGGCAACTTCGATGTCCAGGGCGCCCATTTTGCGGAACGTACCCCGCAGACCCTTCGCAACAACTTTTTCGGGAAAGCGGTAACGCGTCAGCTGAGCGATGTGGTCCGCCATGTCACCCATGCGCTCAAGTGAGCTGGAGATTCGCAACGCACTGACGACAATTCGCAGATCGCGAGCAACTGGTTGCTGGCGGGCAAGAATCTGAATGGCAAGTTCATCCAGGCTCAAGGCACGCTCGTCAATGTGGATATCGGCTTCGATAACTTCTTCGGCCAGAGCAACATCGCTTTCTCCGAAAGCGTTGGTCGCCTTTGTGATGGCCACGGCAACGAGTTCCGAAACCTCTACGAGGCGGTCCTGAAGCTCACTGAGCTCTTGCTGAAACATTTCGCGCATGTTGATACTTTCTCACGGAAGGGTGTCTTCCTCTAGTAAGCACGAGAGACATTTCCTATCAGAAGGAGACGGCTGAACAGCAGGTGACTGTTACGTGAACAGTCACCTCACGAGGAGCTTAACCTGGGCAACCCCAATCGGTTACCGTCCGTTAGCGTTGAGTACATGAGCACCGGCTTAGTTATATTCATCGTCGCCATCCTTGGCGCGCTGGCCGGAGGACTCGTTACTTTGACTATTGCGCACGCACGGCAAACATCTCAACGCATTTCCCGCGAAATCCCGTGGGACATGCCCGCGGGAGTTTCGGAACTGCTGGCAGCTATTGAGCTCCCTGCCATCATCGTGGACCACCCTTTCATGGTTGTCGAAGCATCTGGGGCAGCCGTGGATGCCGGGCTTGTGGTCGACGACAAACTTGCCATCCCCGAGCTCATTGCGATGGTTGACGATCTGCGCGCCTCCTCGACATCGCTCACCCGTGATTTCGAAATTCCTCGCGGTCCCTATGGTGACGCCACGATTTCCATCCAGGCCCGTGCGTCAAAGTTTGGTCCGCGTTACACCCTC
>JBFYOK010000164.1:0-3168 GCA_041303845.1 Microbacteriaceae bacterium
TTGAAGCCGTGGCCGAAGAAGCCGCTGCCGAGGCTGCTGCTGAAGAGGCAGTCGCTGAAGAGGCGCCGGCCGAAGAAGCACCTGCCGCTGAAGAAGCCGCAGCCGAAGAAAAAGCAGAGTAACTCTCATGCTCGCTGCCGCACTCGCACACCTCGTCAAGGGACTCGTTGAGCACCCCGATGAGGTCACCGTGCAGGCACGCGACACGAATCGTGGCGAGGTCCTCGAGGTTCGCGTGAACCCTGAGGACCTCGGCCGCGTCATCGGCCGTTCAGGCCGCACGGCGAAATCACTGCGCACCGTCATCGGCGCACTCGCCAAGGATCGCAACGTGCGTGTCGACATCGTCGACACCGACGCGTAGATGCCCAAAGACGAAGACCGCGCGCATCAACTTCGCGTCGGCCGACTGACCAAAGCGCACGGTCTCAAAGGCGCAATCAAGCTCGAGCTGTACACGGATGAACCCGACAAGCGGTTCGTGCCCGGTGCAGTTTTTTCATTACAGGTTCCCGAAACGTCTCCCTGGTTCGGCAAAACAATCGAGTTCGCAGAACTCCGTTGGTACAACTCGCACCCGGTTGGCTTTTTCAAGGGCGTGGATGACCGCACCGCGGCCGAGTCGCTGATCAAGGGCATCCTCTGGATGGACTTCGATGAGAAGGCTCTCCCCGAGGAATTGGATGCGTGGTACGACCACCAGCTCGCTGGTCTCACCGTGATGCGTGACGGGCACAAGGTCGGCACTGTTGCGCGCGTCGACCACTTTCCGGCACAGGACATGCTCATCGTCGTCACGCCTTCGGGTGAAGTTATGGTTCCGTTCGTCAAGGCCATCGTTTCGGGGGTCGACATCGACGCGAAGACCGTCACGGTCACGCCCCCACTCGGTCTCTTCGAAGAAATCGCCGACGACGAGGATGCTTCCGATTCCGGTGATGCGGGCGGAGACGCGGGCGGCGACTCTGGTGGCGATTCCGGTGGCGGCGGAGACTAATCGTGCGCTTCGACATCGTCACGATATTCCCTGAGTTTTTCGAGGTGCTCGACATCTCATTGTTGGGCAAGGCGCGCACTAACGGCGTGCTGGAGTACAGCATCCACGACCTTCGCGACTTCACGACCGACAAGCACCGCACCGTCGACGACACCCCCTATGGCGGGGGAGCGGGCATGGTGATGAAGCCCGAGCCGTGGGGCGATGCGATTGACTCGCTCGTCGCCGATGGTTCGGCAGGTGGGCCAACCGACGACGCGATTCTCATTGTGCCGTCACCAGCGGGCGAGCCGTTTACGCAGGCGATGGCACGCGAATTCGCCACCGCACCTCAGTTGATTTTTGCGTGTGGTCGCTATGAGGGCATCGATCAACGCGTCATCGATCACTTTTCGACACGGATGCGCGTGCGCGCCGTTTCGCTCGGTGACTACGTGCTCAACGGGGGAGAAGTCGCCGCACTCGCGATCATTGAGGCGGTTGCTCGGCTCGTACCCGGTGTTGTGGGTAACCCTGAGTCGCTCGTCGAGGAGTCGCACGAAGATGGCCTGCTCGAATACCCGAGTTACACGAAACCGCAAGAATGGCGTGACCTCGAGGTTCCACCAGTGTTGTTGAGCGGTAACCACGCGGCGATTGCAGCATGGCGTCACGAGCAGCAGGTGCAACGCACGCGCGACGTGCGTCCAGATTTACTCGCTGGCGAGTAGTCGCCTTCAGTACCCGACGGGCTGGATTAGGCGCGACCGCGTCAACCGTGACAAAATAGGAAAGTTGTGTCACAGGGCACTCGATTCTGCTGCAGGGGAATCGAATTAGTTGCCCGCTTGTGACACCGAATTCATTACCCACATACCCGTGCCACGACCTGTAGCGAGCACAGAGAGCGAAGAAATCATGCACAAGCTCGATATGGTCGACGCAGCTAGCCTGCGTTCAGATATCCCCGAGTTCCGCGCCGGTGACACCGTCAAGGTTCACGTAAACATCATCGAGGGCAACCGCTCGCGTATCCAGGTTTTCCAGGGTGTCGTCATCGGTCGTTCCGGCGAGAGCGTTCGCGAATCATTCACCGTTCGCAAGGTGAGCTTCCAGGTCGGCGTCGAGCGTACCTTCCCGGTGCACTCGCCCATCATCGATCACATCGAGGTCGTCACTCGCGGTGACGTTCGTCGCGCGAAGCTCTACTACCTGCGCAACCTCCGTGGCAAGAAGGCCAAGATCAAGGAGAAGCGCGACTTCTAAGAAGTCTCCAATCTTTTCAGCGGGTCCCGGTTTCTCTCCGGGACCCGCTGTTTTTGTCTCGGCGTATTTGTGCGAGCACTCATCGTGTCTTCAGGTAATTCGCATGATTGCGCCTCGTAGACTTTGCCAGTGACCTCAACCCCGCCCAAGAGTCTCGGCGCTTCTCTCCTCGCTTTCGTGCGGGACGTGGTGGTCATCCTCGCAATCGCAATCGTCGTCTCGTTCGTCGTGAAGACATTCTTGATTCGCTCGTTCTTCATCCCGTCCGCGTCGATGCAAACAACGCTCATGTCGCCGGATGCGTCTGCCGGTCGCGAAGCGGACCGAGTCATCGTCAATGAGCTCGTGCCTGACATCATGCCGATTTCACGCGGTGACATTGTCGTCTTCCGTGACCCGGGTGGCTGGTTGCCGGCGTCGTCGACAACTCCTTCAACAAACCCTTTTGAGGCCGGCCTCGAGTGGTTGATGTCGCTGTTTGGGCTTGCTTCGCCGGATTCCAACGAGCACCTCATCAAGCGCGTCATTGGCCTGCCGGGAGACACGATTGTCTGCTGCACTCCCACCGGCGAGCTGACGATTAACGGCACCCCGATCGTGGAACCGTATGTCAATGCAAATACCGAGGGTCGCGCATCCGCCGTCGATTTCACCGTCACCGTGCCCGAGGGTGCACTCTGGGTAATGGGTGACAATCGCAACAACTCTGCCGACTCGCGCTTCCATCCGAACGAACCCGGCCGCGGCTTCGTGGGCATTGACGATGTGGTTGGTCGTGCCTTTGTGGTCTCCTGGCCGATTGACCGCTGGTCGTGGCTGTCTAACTACCCCGATGTCTTCCAGAACGTTCCCGTGCCGCCGACGCTGCCGGCTGGCTTCGAGTCGACTCCGACGGTCGCACCGCGCGGCTAACGAGTCGTGGTAAC
>JBFYOK010000165.1:0-26189 GCA_041303845.1 Microbacteriaceae bacterium
GAGCTCAAACGCAAAAGACCTGCAAGCTCTCGAGTCGGAAATTACGTCGTTAAAGACGCGAATGACGAACCTCGAAGAGATGGAACTTGAGGTCATGCAACGCCTCGAAGATTTCGAAAAGTCGCTCGAAGAACTGCAGACCATGCGTTCTTCGATTGAGGCAAGAATCACGCAGCACGAGCAAGCCCGTGACGCGCGTCGAGCCGAGATTGCGACCGAGCGGCAGGAGATCGCTCATCGACGCTCACTTCTCGTGGCGCGAATTGCACCGGACCTCGTGGCGCTCTACGAGAAGCAGCGTGACCGGTACGGTATCGGTGCAGCTCTCCTGACACGTGGAATTTCCGGAGGGAGTGGTGTGACGTTGAGCGAGTCAGACTTGGCAAAAATCCGTGCGGCCGCAGACGATGACGTCGTGATGTGCCCAGATAGCAGCTGCATTCTCGTGCGTACAGAGGAGTCCGGGCTCTAAATGTCGCGAATCATCATCGAAGCTGACGGAGGCTCGCGCGGGAACCCGGGCGTCGCCGCTGGGGGAGCAGTTGTATCTGATGAGGAAACCGGTGTCGTCATTGCACAGATCGGCGTTTACGTTGGTCATGCGACCAACAACGTCGCCGAGTACAACGGCATGGTCGCGGGCCTTCGTTATGCCGTCGAGCACACCGAAATGACTGTTCCCATCCACATTCGCATGGACTCCAAGCTTGTTGTCGAACAAATGTCAGGTCGCTGGAAAATCAAGCACCCGGACATGGCGGTACTCGCGGCGCAAGCGCGTGCCCTGATCGGGGGGCGACCTGTCAGTTTCGAATGGGTTCCCCGGTTGGACAACGCGCGAGCAGATGCCGTCGCGAACCGTTCGATGGATCTCAAGGAGTCCTTCATTCTTCCTGCTTCATGAGCCGGGAATAGACTGGACATAGTGAATGGGTCGGCAAGACGACCGCGGCACGCGTGCGTGACGAGGAACGTCCGGGCTCCACAGAGCAGGGCGGTGGGTAACTCCCACCCGGGGCAACCCGCGAGAAAGTGCAACAGAGAGTAAACCGCCTCCCGAGTAATCGGGCGGTAAGGGTGAAACGGTGGTGTAAGAGACCACCGGCGGTTCGGGTAATCGAATCGGCCAGGTAAACCTCGCCCGGAGCAAGGTCAGACAGAAAACGTTCGAAGGCTGCTCGCCTGAGTTTTCGGGTAGGCCGCTAGAGCGTCGTGGTAACGCGACGCCGAGATAGATGGTCGTCCAAGGTCTGTTTCAGACCCCAACAGAACCCGGCGTATCAGCCGGCCCATTCACCTAACTGACTTCGGCAGCTTCCCTGAGTCTCTTTGCCTTCTTCTTCTCGCTCTTTGTGATGGCGTTGTGTGCGTCGTAGGCGAGGGCTGCGGCACCAAGTGTTCCGGCCCGATTGAACAAAGTGGCGGGAATGATGGGGGTTCGCAATGTCAGCAACGGCAAGAACTGATCGTGACTCTTGGAGACGCCACCTCCGACCAAGAACAGGTCTGGCGAGAACAGCATTTCGACGTGTGAGTAATAACGTTGCAAGCGTCCCGCCCACTCGACATAGTCAATGCCGTCTCGTTCGCGTGCAACCGCGGAGGCCTTTGTTTCAGCATCGAACCCGTCGATTTCCAGGTGTCCAAGTTCCGTGTTCGGGATGAGCACGCCGTTGTAGATGAACGCACTACCGATGCCCGTGCCGAGTGTCGTGAGAATCACGAGCCCTTCGTGGTCACGAGCCGCACCATATTTGACCTCTGCGAAACCTGCAGCGTCGGCGTCGTTGATGAAGTGAATTTCGCGACCGAGTTCGCTTTCGAAGAACTTCTCGGCTTCGAAACCGATCCAGCGTTTTGAGACATTGGCGGCCAACATCGTGATGCCGCCTCGAATCGCAGATGGGAAAGCAACACCGATGGGTGTGTCCGCGGGAGCATTGAGTTGCTCAATGATTTCTCGCGTGACCGCGGCAATGTCTTCTGGTTCTCCGCCTTCGGGCGTGAGTACGCGAATGCGTTCGCCGACGAGCGCGCCGGATTTGAGGTTAACGAGCCCGCCCTTAATTCCGGTGCCACCGATATCGATACCGATTGCCAGACGTGTCATGCGTGTTTCCTTAACTGAAAAAATTGTTGCGCGACAAATCGGCGCTAGGGGAGGGTCAGAGTAAGAATATCGGCACCACGTTCGGTCACGACGACAGTGTGTTCGAACTGCGCGGTGAGTCTTCTGTCTCGTGTGACCACTGTCCAGTCGTCGTTCCACATGTCCCACTGATGCGTACCGAGTGTCAGCATGGGCTCGATGGTGAAGACCATGCCAGGTCGCATCACGTCGTCGTAGAGCGGTGCTGAGTCATAGTGCGGAATGATCAAGCCGGAATGAAAATGCGTGCCGACGCCGTGCCCGGTGAAATCCCTGACGACACCGTAACCAAAGCGTTCGGCGTACATTTGAATTGCGCGACCGATGACGTTTACCTGGCGCCCGGGTGCGACGGCCTTGATTCCTCGGTTTAGCGCTTCCCGTGTGCGATCGATGAGCAGCTGTGCGTCTTCCGACACAGAACCGACGGTGAACATCCGATTGGTATCGCCATGGAATCCGTCAAGGTACGCGGTGATGTCCACGTTGACGATGTCGCCATCTTCCAAGACAGTGTCGTCCGGGATGCCGTGACAAATGACCTCATTGATGGATGTGCAACACGACTTGGGAAAACCCCGATATCCGAGTGTTGACGGGTACGCACCAGCACTCGTGACAATGTCGTGCGCCATCTCGTCGATTTCATCCGTTGTCATGCCCGGGCGGATGGCCTCGCCAATTGCATCAAGGGCTCGTGACGCGATGTCACCGGCACGACGAATCTTCTCGATGTCATCGCTTGAGTACGTGTGGTCTCCAACATATGCGTGGGGAGTCGGGCGCCCAACATATTCCGGGCGGATGATGTTGCCAGAGACCTCTCGACGAGGACCAATGATGCCGGGAAGCAGAAGGCCAGTGGTGTCTTTGGGCATAGAATCCAGTCTATGAGCGGTCACGGCGAGCAAAGTTTCTGGTACAACATGAAAACCGGTGAGGTTGAATTCGGATTCGAATCACCTAACGTCGATCGAGTCGGTCCATTTGCCTCGGCTGAAGAAGCCGAGAAGGCACTTGAAAAATTGCGCGCGAATAGCGACGCTTGGGATGCCGACGACTCGTCTAACGCCTAAGCGCCCCGACTAGTTGCCTGCGGCCCGGGCGGTCTCGTCTGAGTAGCTGTGTTCTGCTGAGGGGTACGCGCCTGATTGAACGTCCTTCGCAAATGCGAGAGTCGCTTCTTTCAAGATTTCTGCGAGGTTGGCGTACTGCTTGACGAACGACGGCATACGGCCCGTTGCGAGTCCCGCGAAATCGGTCCAGACCATAAGTTGGCCATCCGTGTGCGGACCAGCCCCCACGCTGATTGTCGGAATCTCGAGTCGTTCCGTGATGTGTTGAGCCAGGTCGGCCGGAACCATCTCGAGAACGACAGAGAATGCGCCAGCGCGCTCCACAGCGAGTGCATCCTCCAATACCTTCTCGGCGTCAGTTCCTCGGCCTTGCACGAGAAGTCCGCCTAGCCCGTGTTCGCTCTGTGGCGTGAATCCGACGTGGCCCATCACGGGAATGCCCGATTCGACGATCCGACGAATCATCGATTCGCTACGAACTCCACCTTCGAGCTTGACGGCATGGGCGTGTGTTTCCTTCATGAAGCGCATGGCCGTTCGCAGCGCCTGTTCGGGCCCTTCTTCGTAGCTGCCGAATGGCATGTCAGCAACGACGAAAGCTCTAGTTACCGAGGTTGCTACTGCTCGAGTCAGCGGAATCAATTCATCGACAGTGACCGGAAGCGTTGAGTCGTATCCGAAGACCGTGTTGCCCGCGGAGTCACCGACGAGCAGAAAGTCGATTCCTGCCTCGTCAAAAATCTTGGCTGTGAGCGTGTCGTAACTGGTGAGGCCGGTGATCTTGTGCCCCGCGGCTTTTGCCTGCGCGAAGTGGCGGGTGCGCACGCGTTTGCGCGTCGAATCGTCTGGACTGGAGGAGCTCATGAGTCAAGTCTATGAGCGATGAAAAGTGACGGGCAGACGTCGGTCACGCCCGAAGGCCATGCCGCTAATTTTGGGCCCGATAGCGCCCTGTCGACGCTTCCACTCTGCGCGGTCAACAAGTCCAATGATGTGGTCGACGACGCCAGCATCAAACCCCAGCTTGATAACCTCATCGCGGCCGAGGTGGCGGGTGATGTAGGCGTCGAGCATCGCATCAAGCTCGTCGTAGGGAGGGAGGAAGTCCTGATCCACCTGACCTGGTCGCAGCTCTGCCGACGGAGGCTTGACAATTGAGTTCTCGGGGATGGGCGGGGTTTGACCTCGCTGTTCTGCACGTTGATTACGCCACCGAGAGAGGCTCCACACGAGTGTCTTCGGAACATCCCGAATCGGAGCGAAACCACCAACGGAATCGCCATAAATTGTCGAATAACCGACGGCAATTTCAGTCTTGTTGCCGGTCGTCAATACGAGGTGACCGTGCATGTTCGATAGTCCCATCAGAATCACCGCACGCATGCGGGCCTGAACGTTCTCGGCGGCCAGACCAGTGAGTGCGAGTTGCGACTCGATTGGGGCGACGAGGTCTGCAATCGGTTGCGTCTGGATGCTGATGCCGAGCCTCTCCGCAACATCGTGTGCGTCCGATTTCGAGTGGTCACTCGACCATTGACTGGGCATCGAAACCCCAAAGACTCGCTTTGGCCCCAACGCGTCAACGGCGATTGCGGCGCACAGGGCTGAATCGATGCCTCCCGATAGTCCCAAGATGACCGACGGAAAACCGTTCTTTTCGACATAGTCTCGTAATCCGAGGACGAGAACATCCCAAATTCTCTGAGGTTCATCAGCATCTGAGAGCACTGTGTGGCGCGCTGGCAAGAGCGGTTTGTCAGCTGCGTGAGCTGCGTCGGGTACCTCGAGAACCTGACAGTTCAACTCGGCTGGTAGAGCAGTGCGGCCAAGATTGGCCGGGGCCGTGATATCTGTGATGAGCACATCGACGTCACAGCTCGCAGCCCGGGCGATAACGGCTCCGTCTGGTGAAACGATAAAGCTGTCGCCGTCGAACACGAGATCGTCTTGTCCGCCAACGAGGTTGAGGTAAACGAATGTCGCGTCGACAGACGCGGCTCGGCTCGCCAACAAGGGCAAACGCACGTCGTCCTTGTCCTGCTCGAAAGGCGACCCATTGATGACGACAACGAGACCCGGCCGAATCTGTGCAAGGTCATCGCACACACCACCATCACGCCAGACGTCTTCGCAAATCAGAACGGCTACGTCGACACCTTTGACGCGAACCAAAAGGTGACCGTTGCCGGGGATAAAGTTTCGATGCTCATCGAAAACGCCATAGTTCGGCAAGTGGTGTTTGTTGTAAATTCCGGCAACCGCGCCATCGAGCAAAATCGCTGCGGAGTTATGAGCGATTGCATTGGGATTCAGATTGGCGGCAGTGGACTTACCTGGATTAAGGATCGGGCCATTCGGAAACCCAACGATGACGGGAACGTCTCCCGCGCCGGAGGCTGCGATGTCCTCGGCCAGCTTGTCGAGAGCTTCACGGGCGGCAATGAGAAACTCGGGACGCACCGCGAGGTCTTCAATCGGGTAACCCGACAATGCCATCTCAGGGAACGCAATGAGATCGGCTCCGGCGGCGTTGGCCTCTCGGGTCCTTTCAAGAATGTCACGCGCATTTGCAGCGAAATCACCCAAACGTGGGTTGGTTTGCGCGAGCGCGACACGCAACTGAGGCATACGCGTTAGCCTAGTCTCGACGGCGAGAAAGGCTTCACGGAATGGATAAGCAACAGGACTTCGTCCTTCGCACTATCGAAGAGCGCGGCGTGAAGTTTGTGCGTCTGTGGTTCACGGATGTGCTCGGCACGTTGAAGAATGTTGCGGTTGCCCCAGCGGAGGTGGAAGGCGCGTTTGCAGAGGGTGTTGGGTTTGATGGCTCGGCAATTGAGGGATTGACTCGCCTCTACGAAGCGGACATGCTCGCGCATCCTGACCCGTCGTCGTTTCAAATCTTGCCCTGGCGTGGAGATGTCGATCCGACCGCACGCATGTTCTGTGACATCACGACACCGGATGGTCAGCCTGCCGTTTCTGACCCTCGTCACGTTCTGAAGCGCACTCTCGCGAAGGCCTCCGAGAAGGGTTTCACGTTCTATACGCACCCGGAGATCGAGTTCTATCTGCTGAACAACAGCGACTGGGAAAACGGTGGAGCACAGCCCATCGACCAGGCGGGTTATTTCGACAACGTTCCCGGTGGTGTTGCCCACGATTTCCGTCGTCGGTCGGTTCGCATGCTCGAAGATATCGGGATCTCTGTGGAGTTTAGTCACCATGAAGTTGGCCCGGGTCAGAACGAAATTGACCTGCGTTATGCCGACGCGTTAACGACTGCCGACAACATCATGACGTTCCGTACTGTCATCAAAGAGGTGGCCATGGAGCACGGCGTTTATGCGACGTTCATGCCGAAGCCTTTCACGCAGCACCCGGGATCTGGCATGCACACGCACATGTCGCTCTTTGAGGGGGATACGAACGCATTCTACGAGGCAAGCGGAAAGTACCAACTCTCCAAGACTGGGCGTTCGTTTATCGCGGGCCTCCTGCACTACGCCCCAGAAATCACAGCTGTGACAAATCAGTTCGTCAACTCGTACAAGCGACTCTGGGGCGGTGGGGAACCGCCGAGCTATGCAACCTGGGGCCACAACAACCGATCCGCACTCGTGCGCGTGCCGGTGTACAAGCCCGGAAAAGGTCAGTCGAGTCGAGTCGAGTATCGTGCAATCGATTCGGCTGCGAACCCGTATTTGTCGTTTGCGTTGCTGCTCGCAGCGGGAATGCGGGGCATCGAGGAAGAACGCGAACTACCGGCTGAGGCAGAAGACAACGTGTGGGACCTGACGGACATGGAGCGTCGAGCACTCGGCTACCGCGCGCTTCCGCCGAGTCTTGCCGACGCTATTGAATTGATGGAGCAGTCGGAGCTCGTCGCCGAGACGCTGGGTGAGAAAGTTTTCGACTACTTCTTGCTCAACAAGCGCCAAGAATGGGCGGCGTACCGTCAGCAGGTAACGCCATTCGAGCTGCGAAACAACTTGCAGCAGCTCTAAAGCTCTCACTCTCCAATCGTGTCCGGCCTCTCGCTCACCGATCTTGCCAAGGCAGGATTCGCAGACTTGTCTGGCTCTCGTGAGGTGATTGCAGAACTCGCCAGCATTCACGGCGTCAACACAGAAGCGCTTGTCGCCGCGGTGTCCGGTGTCGCGGATCCAGACCGGGGTGTCTCCGCCCTAGAAGGAATCTTGCGCGGGAGCGGTTCTGTCGCTTTCTCATCGGCAGTTGCTCGCCCAAAGCAATTGGCGCGAGTCATGCGCGTCCTCGGGGCGTCGGCAGGCTTGGCTCAGTTCCTTCAGCGACACCCGGATAGCGTGGCTGTTCTTTCGAGCGACAGCCGGCTCCGATCGCGCGACCAGCTCGTGTCTTCGATGCTTACGTCGGTCGATGCGACACCGGCCGGCGCTCATGGGATTTCTGTGTCAGGCGTGCACGGCGAACAGGCGAGAGTGCTACTTCGCACGAGATACCGCGAAGAGTTGCTCGGGATTGCCAGTTTTGACCTCGCACACCCCGAGCCCGTGCACGTGGTCGACCAGGTAGCTGCAACGTTGGCCGATCTTGCTGACGCGACGCTCGAAGCTGCACTTGCCGTTGCTCGCTCGGATGTTCTTGATGACTCTACGTCCATCGAAGATCTGCAAAATGTGCGCTTCTCCGTCATTGCAATGGGCAAATGTGGCGCGCGCGAGTTGAACTACATCAGCGACGTCGACGTGATCTTCGTCGCCGAGTCTCGCGATGAGAATGCGCTGAGTACCGAACGAGCGCTCACAATCGCGACACGGCTTGCTCAGAACATCATGCGAATTGTCTTCGAGGCGAGCACGGAACCGGGGCTCTGGGAAGTAGATGCGAACCTGAGACCCGAAGGAAAAGCCGGTGCTCTTGTGCGTACGCTCGCGAGCCATCAGGCGTACTACGAACGCTGGGCCAAAAACTGGGAATTCCAAGCGCTCCTCAAGGCGCGACCATCGGCTGGGGATATCGAACTTGGGCAGCAGTATGTCGAATCGCTCGCGCCCTTCGTGTGGAGCAGTGCAAGTCGCCCTGAGTTCGTTGAACAGGTTCAGGCAATGCGTGAGCGGGTCACGGCACACATCCCGACCGATGACGTGGACTTCCAGATCAAGCTGGGCCCCGGAGGACTGCGGGATGTTGAGTTCACCGTGCAGCTGCTCCAACTCGTTCACGGGCAAAGCGACCCCGCTGTGCGAACGCGAGGGACAATTGAGTCTCTGAGCGCGCTGGCGAGCAAGGGGTACGTGGGGCGACCCGAGGCAACGTCGTTTGCGGACAACTATCGGCTTCTGCGCACGCTCGAGCATCGCATCCAGTTACGTGACCTCAACCGGACTCATCTCATGCCTCGTGATTTGGACGCGGTGCGATCAATCGCGCGTGGTTCGGGGTTGGCGGCCACTTCCGAGGCGCTTCTCGATGTGTGGCACAAAACAAAGCTGGAAGTGCGTGCCCTGCACGAGAGACTGTTTTATCGCCCTCTCTTGTCGGCCGTGGCGACGTTGCCCGATGACGCGCTTGCCATCACGAGCGAGCAGGCGGAGTCTCGCCTCCAGGCCATTGGGTTTCGCGACGCGAAGATGGCGCTGGCGCATATCGCCGCACTCACGACTGGATTGCGTCGTCGTGCCGACATCCAGCGTGCGTTGCTGCCGGTTCTCTTGAAGTGGCTGGCCGAGGGGCCGAGCCCAGACTCCGGCTTGCTTACCTTTCGACGTTTGAGTGAATCGCTCGGGGAGTCTCCCTGGTACCTGCGAATGCTGCGCGACTCATCTGGTGCTGCCCAAAGATTGATGACGGTGTTGAGTGGCTCCCGGTACATCTCTGACTTGATTGAGCGCATTCCTGAATCCGTTGCCTGGCTTGACGATGCGGAGGACTTGAAACCTCGGTCAACGGATGCCCTGGCCGTGGAGCTCTCGGCGATTGTGACCCGCCACGACGGACAGAATTCAGCGGCAGAAGCGCGCAAGGGAATCCATGCTGTTCGCCACCGAGAAATCCTCCGCCTCGCCATGGGATCAATCCTCGGAGTAACTGAAGAAGCGATGACCAGTCGCGCATTGAGTGACCTGATGGAGCGAACCCTGGCTGCCGCGCTCGAGCTGGCAGTGCGCGATGAGGCGAAGAATCCTGAGTTCGCCGTCATCGCCATGGGGCGTTTTGGGGGACAAGAAACAGGGTTTGGGAGCGATGCCGACGTCATCTTCGTTTATCGCGATACAGAAGAATGCAACGGGAATGACGCGACGCGTCGGGCCGAGCGAATCGTCGCGCACCTCAAGGAGATCCTGGAAGATCACCGGGTGCCGTTCGACCTCGACACAAATCTGCGTCCCGAGGGAAAGAACGGCGTTGTCGTTCGGTCCTTGGAGTCGTACGACGCCTATTACAAGCGCTGGTCACTCTCGTGGGAAGCGCAGGCGTTGCTCCGGGCGAGACCGGCCGTGGGGTCACCAGATTTGTTGCGGGACTTCGAAACACTCATCGATCAAGTGCGCTATCCGCAGTCTTTGTCGGTCGACGATGTGCGCGAGATTCGGCGCATCAAAGCCCGGGTCGAAAAGGAGCGTCTTCCTCAAGGCGCAGACCCGGCGAGACACGTGAAATTGGGTCGTGGATCCCTCTCTGACGTCGAATGGCTCATTCAAACATTGCAGCTGCAGCACGGTCACGCCGAGCCGTCACTGCGAACGACGTCGACACGGGATGGCCTTGCTGCCTTGGTTGCTGCTGAACTGGTGACGGAAGCGGATGCGCACACGTTGATGTCCGCCTGGAGACTCGCTTCTCGCATCCGCAGCGCAATTACCTTGTGGGGAAACGGTGGCTCAGATGTGCTCCCCACTGACCGCCTTGACCTCGACGGAATCGCCAGACTCCTGGGATACCCGGCTGGGGCCGCCGCCCGACTCGAGGAAGATTACCTGAGTACAACGAGACGTTCTCGATCGACCTTTGAGCGCATATTTTTTGCAGACTCCGAGAAAAAATGAGGGCCGCCCGTGTGGGCGACCCTCATTTGGTTGAGTTCTGACGTTCGGCTTAGACGCCGTAGTAGAGCTCGTACTCGAAGGGGTGCGGACGCTGAGCGAGCGGCTTGATTTCATTATCGCGCTTGTACGAAATCCAGGTCTCGATGAGGTCCTGCGTGAACACGCCACCAGCCAGCAAGAACTCGTGGTCGTTCTCGAGAGCGATGAGTGCCTCGTCGAGCGATCCCGGAACCTGAGGAATGTTCTTGGCTTCCTCGGGAGGAAGCTCGTAGAGGTCCTTGTCGACTGGCTCGTGCGGCTCGATGCGGTTCTTGATTCCGTCGAGGCCCGCCATCATCTGTGCGGCAAACGCGAGGTACGGGTTCGACGCAGCGTCTGGTGCGCGGAACTCGATGCGCTTGGCCTTCGGGTTGGTGCCCGTGATCGGGATGCGGATTGCGGCCGAGCGGTTACCAGCCGAGTACACGAGGTTTACTGGAGCCTCGAATCCTGGCACCAAGCGGTGGAACGAGTTCACCGACGGGTTCGTGAAAGCGATAATTGCCGGGGCGTGCTTGAGGATTCCACCGATGTACCAGCGAGCGATGTCGGAAAGTCCGCCGTAGCCGTTCTCGTCATAGAAGAGCGGCTTGCCGTCGCTCCAGAGCGACTGGTGCGTGTGCATTCCTGAACCGTTGTCACCGAACAGAGGCTTTGGCATGAACGTGGCGGTCTTGCCCCACTCGTTTGCCGTGTTCTTGACGATGTACTTAAACTTCAGGATGTCGTCGGCGGCGCGAACCATCGTGTCGAAGCGGTAGTTGATTTCACACTGACCGGCTGTGCCGACCTCGTGGTGGCTGCGTTCGACGTGCAGGCCAGCGTCCGCAAGCTTCAGGCAAATGTCGTCACGAAGATCCGCGAGCTTGTCCACTGGGCTGACGGGGAAGTAACCACCCTTGTATGGGGTCTTGTTGGCGAGGTTTCCGCCCTCTTCTTCACGGCCTGTGTTCCATGCACCCTCTTCGGAGTCAACGCTGTAGAACGAGCTGTGTTGATTGACGCCATAACGCACGTCATCGAAGATAAAGAACTCTGCCTCTGGAGCAAAGAAAGCGGTGTCCGCAATGCCGGTCGACGCAAGGTACTTCTCGGCTTTCTTGGCTACCTGGCGGGGGTCGCGACCGTAGATTTCGCCGTTGCGCGGGTTGTAGATGTCGAAGATCATGATCAACGTCTTCTCGGTGCGATACGGGTCGAGGTAAGCCGTCGTGGGATCGGGAATCAGCTGCATGTCGGATTCGTGAATTGACGCGAATCCACGGATTGAGGAGCCATCGAAGAGCTGGCCGACCGAGAAAAATTCTTCATCCACCGTCTCTGCAGGGATGTTGAAGTGCTGTTGTACGCCGGGAAGGTCCGTGAAACGAATGTCGAGGAACTTAACGTCGTTGTCCTTGATGTATTTCAGGACTTCAGATGAGTCTTTGAACATGGCTGGTGTGCTCCGATGTGAGTGGGGCGGGGGTAGCGAAGTGCTACCGGAGATAACGCTAGAGAGACACCGTGACAGCGGAGTATCGCCTTTGTTTCCACCATGTTACAGGGGGCAACTTCGGAGCAAAGATGCCGACTTAGACTGTGAACGTGTCCTCCTTCGGTTCCTCCAAAAGCCCCGCCCCGAGTAGCTATCCGGGAGAGAGACTCAAGTTGCCCCGTACTGGCCCCGGGTCTGTTGTTCGGCCTGGCCGACGCATCGTGGCCATCCTTCTGGATTGGTGGCTCGCAGCACTCATCGCTTCCTTCATTGTGCGTGGGGCACCGGAGGGGGCTTCGGACGCAATGTTCATGAGCGCCAGTGTGTCGAGGTCATTCGCCACGTGGGGAATTTTTGTGCTTCTCCAGATTCTGGCCATCGCGATTATCGGCGGCAGCATCGGACATCGACTGCTTGGTTGTTACGTTGCACCATTGCGAGGCGGGTGGGTCGGATTCTGGCGACCGGTGGTGCGCAGCATCCTGCTCGCTCTGGTGCTCCCAGCGATTGTGTGGGATTCAGACCAGCGTGGATTTCACGACAAAGTCGCAGGCACTGTACTCCTGCGCACCAAGTAGATCAGCCTCAAGCTGAGACACTGCACCGACTGAGAGGGTTTAGCGTCGGTGTGAAGCCCGAACCCGCATCGGGTCGATGCCCTTTGGAATCGGCATGCCCTGACTCAGGGAGCTGACTCGGCCGTTCACAATCCGGACTTCTGCCCTGGTCAGTACCGGCTTGATCCGCGAGAGGGCTGTACCGGTTCGATACAAACGCACTCGTCCTTCCTCGGCTCCGATGGACAAGATAGAAATCGGGACATTGGGAAGTACTCGGGCCAGCTTGCGCTTTTCGTCTTCGGCAAGACGCGTCGAGCGCTCACGGTTCCCTTCGGCGAGAAGGGCGACACCGCCTCTACCGACTACGCGATAGACGGCCTCTTGAGTCTTTGGATTGACGGCAACCGGCGTCTCAGTGCCAGTCCATCCACGACGCAATGACGTACGGATCATGGCTCCAACGGCACCGGGGCGCCCTTCGATGTCTGCGTAGGCGACATACTGCGCCTTCTGCCCGAGCACGATGAGCCCGACGAGGACACCGGCCATCAGACCAGAAGCCGCCCACAGTGCGACGAAGTACCACGGTTGTTCGAGAAGCAGCGGTACGACGACGCCGACTGCTGCGGGAACGATAAGCAGCGCGAGCAAGATGGGGGTGACTGACTTGTCGCGTCGGGAGGTCATTGTGTAGACCTGCCACACCTGCTTCAGTCGATTCTCACGCCGAGGCTTTTGCTTCTTTTCTTTTGCCATGTCGAACAGATTACCTTTTGTTGAGTTGGACGAACGTGCGAGCTTTTACGAGACGGTTACGCGTTAAACGGCCTGCGAGAAGCCGAGGGCGCCATCGGCGAGGTGAGCAAGTTGCTCGGGAATCTGCCGGCCCTTTGCGGTCATCGATTGAGCGTATAGACGACCGGCGCGGTAAGAGCTCCGAACGAGCGGACCCGATAGAACACCAAGGAAGCCAATTTGCTCGGCCTCTTCCTTGAGCTCTACAAATTCTTCTGGATGCACCCAGCGCGAAACCGGGTGATGACGCTTGCTCGGACGGAGATACTGCGTGATGGTGATGATGTCTGTGCCTGCATCAAACAAGTCACGCAAGGCCTGAGACACTTCGGAACGTTCCTCACCCATGCCCAGAATCAGGTTTGACTTCGTAATCATGCCGGCGGCACGGCCTTGAGCAAGAACATCCAGTGAACGGTCATATCGGAAGGCCGGGCGGATGCGCTTAAAGATGCGTGGCACCGTTTCAACGTTGTGTGCGAAAACTTCAGGTTTTGCGTCGAAAACCTTCTGAAGATGCACTGGGTTCCCCGAAAAATCAGGGACGAGAATCTCTACTCCTGTGCCGGGGGACTGGCGATGAATCTCGCGAATCGTTTCGGCGTACAGCCAGGAGCCTTCGTCTTCTAGGTCATCTCGTGCAACCCCGGTAACCGTCGCATAGCGCAGATTCATCGCAATAACGGATTCACCAACGCGACGGGGCTCGTCACGATCCAAATCTTCAGGTTTACCTGTGTCGATCTGGCAGAAATCACAACGGCGAGTGCATTGGGCGCCACCGATAAGGAAAGTCGCCTCACGGTCCTCCCAACACTCGTAGATGTTCGGGCATCCCGCCTCTTGGCACACGGTGTGCAAATTCTCTGTCTTGACGAGGTTCTGCAAGTGCATGTACTCGGGACCCATTTTTGCCGTCGTGCGAATCCACTCTGGCTTCTTCTCAATCGGGGTCTCGGAATTCCGCACTTCGAGACGCAACATCTTGCGACCATCAGGAGAGCTCATGGGCTACCTCGAATTCTTGGCTAAAGGACTGGACGACAGTTTGTAGAACATCCATAGGACTGATTTGCTTCCCGGTAACGCGCGACATCGTCGTGACGCCAGCATCTCGAATGCCGCACGCAATAATCGACGAGTACGCATCGAGTGAGTTATTGCAGTTGAGAGCGAAGCCGTGCATCGATGTGCCACTGGCGACACGGATGCCGATTGCGGCAATTTTGTCGTGGGTTAGCCCGCGGGGAAGCCAGACTCCTGACCGCCCGTCAACACGCTGACCCGACACGCCATACTCCTCGAGCACGCGGATAAGGAATGACTCGAGTGATCGAACAAAACCGACAACGTCTACGGGCTCACTGAGGCGAACTATTGGGTAGCCCACGAGCTGACCCGGGCCATGCCACGTGATCTTGCCTCCGCGATCTACATCAACGACGGGTGTTCCATCCGTTGGGCGTTCGTCGTCCTCTGTGCGCTTGCCAGCCGTATAAACAGGCTCGTGCTCGAGCAAGATGAGGGTGTTCGGTCGCTCTCCGCGAGCGACCTCATCGTGAACTGTGCGCTGAAGCTCGAGACCTTCTGCGTACGGGACTAGTCGCTCACCAAGTCCCAGGGGAAGTACCTCAAGCACGAGGTCAGTCTACGCCTGACTAGTTCTCCGCCCTTCGCTCATCATCGAATACATCACCGCGATTCCCTCAGCGTGGAAGTGTCTGTCGAATAGGCCGTAGACCCGGGTTCATGAAGGAATCGGAACAAATCCCACTCGTCGTATCAACGGAGAAAACTTGGCTTGAGAAAGCTTGGCTGGAGACGAATGGGATGGCCACCCCAGATGCTCCCGTGGCTCGATCGCACGTCGAGACTGAGCGGCCCAGGCTCGGTCGATTGAATGTTCTACCTCGAATGATGGATGGCCTAACTGCACGGGGCCCGCTGCGACGCCGGATGCTTGTGGGGCTTGCAGCCTGTGTACTTTGTGCTGTTGGGCTGACCGTCGCGCTGTCAGGCTCCAACGTTTCGAGCAGAACGGTTGCCCCGTTGTCCTCGGAGAGCCAGATGGAATCAGTGGCTGCGCATGAACTCGACCCCGCGGGGCTTGAATCATCGGGAGCTGCCACGGTTCAGGCTCTGCGCTCATCAGTGCAGTCGCCGACCGATCCGCGTGATTTTGTCTTGGTGCAGTTGCGTGCGGGCGTTTTTGGCGAAGATCTCGCTGGGGCTCGGAGCCCAGAAGCCATCGTTGACAGCAGAAATGGAGACATCGTGCTCGTGCGCGTCATTGAGAGACCCAGCGAACAGAACACATCCGAAGAAACGAACCTTTTCAGTGTGCTCCTGGTGAGAAGCGCCGAGTCGTGGGATGTTCGAGAAACATATCGAACATAGAAGGAACCTTGGTTAGAGACCGAGGTCGCCTTCGAATGCGCCCTGTTCCAAACGAGCCTTCACGGCGGTAAGGAAACGCGCCGCGTCGGCACCATCGATGATGCGGTGGTCATACGAAAGTGCAAGGTAGACCATGGAGCGAATTGCGATGACCTCGGCGCCATCGAGATTCAGTACAACGGGACGTTTGGTTACAACGCCCGTTCCAAGAATCGCGAGCTGGGGCAAGAAGACGACGGGTGTGTCGAACAAAGCGCCCCGTGATCCGGTGTTTGTGAGCGTGAATGTCCCGCCAGCAAGCTCGTCTGGCTTCAGCTGGTTGTCACGAGTTCGCGTGGCAACGTCATCAATTGCTGCTGCCCACTGGGCAATGTTCAGCTGACCGGCATCCTTGACGACCGGAGTCAATAGACCGCGCTCGGTGTCGACGGCGATACTGACGTTCTCCCGATCGGGGTAGTAGATGTTGTCGTCGTCGACGTTAGCGTTGATGATCGGGTATGCCTGCAGCGCCTCAGTCGTAGCCTTGGCAAAGAACGGAAGGAACGTAAGTTTCTTGCCTGTCTTAGCTTGGAATGCCGCCTGTGAGCGAGTGCGAAGCTCAGCGACGCGCGTGACGTCGACCTCAACGACAGAAGTCAGTTGGGCAGTGCTCTGCATCGAGATAACTGCGCGTTCTGCGACGACCTTTCGCAGGCGCGAAAGCGGTGCAGTCGTGCCACGAAGTGGTGAAACGCCGAGCGAAACTGGTGCAGCCGAAGATACGGAACTCGAACTTGGGGTGCTCGCGTGGAGGACGTCTTCCTTTCGGATGCGCCCACCAATACCGGTACCTGTGACGCTTGAGAGATCGACACCTTGTTCGTTCGCAAGCTTTCGAACAATCGGGGTCACGTAGCCACTCGTTCCCGCGTGTCCACCGGACGTGTTTGCTGGTGCAGCAGCTGGTGTTGCTGCGGCTACTGGTGCGGCGGAGGCAGCGACAGGTGCAGGACTTGCAGCGGGAACCGGAATGGGCGCCTCAACGATGGGTGCCGCGACGGGCTCAACGACTGGCGGAGCAACAACAGCTGCGACAGGCTCGGCTACAGCTTCAGGAGCAATCTCCGGTGCGGAAGCCGCTGGAACAGCGGGGGCCGCCGCAGAACCGCTGCCATCTCCAACGATGACCAATACGGTGCCAACGGCCACAGTTTCGTCTTCTTGAACAAGAATCTGCTCAACCACGCCAGCAACCGGTGATGGGATTTCCGTATCTACCTTGTCGGTTGAAACCTCGAGCAGCGGTTCGTCGACCTCAACGCGGTCGCCCACGTTCTTCAGCCAACGGGTAACGGTTCCTTCGGTAACGCTCTCTCCGAGCGCGGGAAGACTGACGGACTCGCTCATGGTTTGTGACTCTCCTAGGTAAGAAGCGGTTGAAAAAGCTTAGCGACGGGTTTCGTCGTTACAGCGTGTGAAGTGGCTTTCCTGCGAGGTACAGGAATGCCTCGCCCATTGACTCGTTCTGAGTCGGGTGAGCGTGAATCAGCGGAGCGATGTCTTCGGGGTGCGCTTCCCAGTTCACCGTGAGTTGAGCTTCTCCAGCCATCTCACCGACTCGCGATCCGAGTGCGTGCACGCCAACCACGGGACCGTCTTTCAGGCGAACAACCTTGACCAGCCCTGGGCTTCCGAGAATCTCGCTCTTGGCATTTCCCGCGAGGTTGTATTCGTATGCGGCAACGCTGTCCGCACCGTATTGCTCAACAGCCTTAGCCTCGGTCAGCCCGACGGACATTACCTCGGGTTCGCAGTAGGTCACCTTCGGGATGTTGATGTCACTGATGACAATCGGGTTGAGACCGGCAATGTCCTCGGCGACGAAGAAGCCGTGCTGGTAACCGCGGTGTGCAAGCTGCAGTCCGGGAACGATGTCACCAACTGCCCAGACCCCCGGAACGTTCGTTTGCAGGCGCTCATTGGTGAGAACGTAGCCGCGATCAACATTGACGCCAACTTCTTCGAATCCGAAGCCGACCGTGTTGGCACCACGACCCACCGCAACAAGAAGGAGGTCTGCCTCAACAGACTCGCCGTTTTCCAACGTAACGACGACGCCTTGGTCGTTCTGCGTCACACCGCTGAACCGAACACCGATCTTGTAGTCAATCCCACGCTTGCGGAAGGCACGCTCCAAGCCCTTTGAAATACTTTCTTCTTCATTGGGCACGAGGTGGGGGAGGCCCTCGATGATGGTGACCTCAGAACCAAATGAACGCCAGACGCTCGCGAATTCGCATCCGATAACACCGCCACCCAGGATTGCGACGCGCGCCGGGACGTAGTCCAACGCCAGGGCTTGTTCGCTGGTGATGACGCGACCTTCAATTTCAAGACCGGGAAGAGATTTTGAATAAGAGCCTGTTGCAAGGACGACATTCTTGCCCACGTAGTTCTCGCCGTTAACGGTTACCGTGCTGGCTGATGTAAGTCGTCCCTCGCCTTCAACGACGGTGATTCCACGAGCCTTGAGCAAGCCCTGAAGTCCTTTGTACTTCTTCGCGACAATGTCGTCACGGTAGGCGTTGACCTTCGCCATGTCGATGCCCTCGAGGGACGCAACAATGCCGAACTCTGCTGCCTCGCGCGCGACGTCCGCTACCTCTGCCGAGTGAAGGAGCGCCTTTGTCGGAACGCAACCTCGGTGCAGGCACGTTCCTCCGAGCTTGTCCTTCTCAATGAGAACGACGCTCATGCCAAGCTCCACTGCGCGAACGGCCGCGGAGTAACCCGCGCTCCCGCCGCCAAGAACTACCATGTCGAAGCTGTGATCCGCCACGCGAACTCCTCACGAAAATGCTGACGATGTGTCAGTGCTGGTCTTGTGTGGGTCGCACCCACCTCAATCGGGCTGAAAGCCACGTTCAGACTACTACTTGCTCGCGAGTCGTTCGGCGTGGCGAATGAGGGCTCGGACTGAGGTTGCAGTCGGCCCGGGGCCGGTGAATCCGTAGGCAGAGCCAGCGTTGTTCGCAGTACTCGCAATGTCCAAGTGGACCCACGGGGTCTTGTTAACGAATTCGCGCAAGAAAGTCGCACCGAGCAACATGCCACCCGCAGTGTTGCCGACCTTGGCATTCATGAGATCAGCGACATCGGACTTGAGTACCTGCTTGAGTTCAGATGGCAGCGGCATTGGCCAAAACTGTTCACCCGCATCCGTCGCTGAAGAGACGAAGCTGTGAACGGCTTCATCGTCACCCATCACGCCGGCGTACCGCGTGCCGAGCGCCACGGAGGCGGCACCCGTAAGCGTCGCGACGTCGACAATCAGATCGGGTTTCTCCTTCTCGGCAGCGACGAGTCCATCAGCCAGGACGAGTCGACCCTCAGCATCTGTGTTCGTTACTTCCACAGTTTTTCCGCCGTACATCTTGAGAACGTCGTTTGGACGGATGGCTGTGCCACTCGGCATGTTCTCCGCGATGCAGAGCCACGCCGTTATCGCCACGGGAAGTCCCAGTGACGCAACCGCACAAATAACGGAAAGGACGGTCGCGGCGCCGGTCATGTCGTATTTCATCCCGAGCATGCCCGATGGTGGCTTGAGAGACAGCCCACCCGTATCAAAAGTGATGCCCTTGCCAACCAAGGCAATGTGGCTTTTCCGTTTGGTGGGAGAGTAACTGAGTCGGACTAGTCTCGGCGGTCGAGAACTACCTTGCCCGACGCCGAGAATGCCGCCAAAACCATCGCGAGCAAGTTGCTTTTCGTCCCACACTTTTGCGCGAATGGGCAGACCCTTTGCGGCGTCGACTGCGCGGGCGGCGAGTTCCGCGGGACTCAAGACGTTGGGGGGAGTGTTGACCAGGTCCTTGACGAGTGCGGACGCCCGGGCGACCGCAAGCGCGCGAGAAATGATTGACGCTGACTTGTGCGATGTGATGACTGAGATCGCGGCCAACGTCGGTTTGGTTTCTTTGGGCTTCGAGAGAAACTCTGTAAACGAATACCCGCCGAGCAACGCCCCCTCCGAAATCGCCGCAGACTCGGCTGTCGACGATGTAGGAATGCTGATCGCAAGCGACTTTGCGCCCTTGGTTCTCTTCACTGCGGCACCGATGCCGTGACGCAATGCATCCGCACTGGGCACCCCTGTGCCCAGCCCCGTCAAGACCAAACTGCGCTTCGGGTCGGCTGGGTCAGGGATTTTTGTGACGGAGTCAAGCGCTGACGACGCCTCGGTGCGAGCCAACAACTCATCCACGTATGCGAAGTCAACCGTCGCGTAAATGTGGGGCTTTCCGTCTTGCTCCGTCACACCCAAGACCACAGTGTCGACGGATGAAGGAAGCTTCGTGAGTAGACGTAAAGACGGAAAAGTTTGGGGCATAGACGAATGCTACAAAACCTTTGGCCGCACCATGAGGCGTAGGGTTGTGCTGTGGCAAATGATGACAACCTGTTGCAGTTTGTGATGGATGAAGAGCTCATTCCTCGAGGTCTCCCGCTGGTTGCAGGTTTAACGGGGTTCACGGATTCGGGTGCGGCGGTATCGCAGTTCACTGAGTACATCCTCGATGTCATGAAATCCAAGGTCGTGGCTGTATTTGATCCGGATGAACTCCTCGACTATCGCGCTCGTCGTCCGACGATCTACTTTGATCAAGATCATCTGACGGGATACGAGCCGCCTCGCCTGGCAATCCATCTTGTTCACGACGAGATGGACCGTCCTTTTTTCTTGTTGTCGGGCTACGAACCAGACTTCAAGTGGGAGCGCTTTAGCCGAAGCGTCGTTGCCTTCATCGACGATTTCGACATCTCGGACACGACGTGGGTCCACGCCATTCCTATGCCGGTTCCACACACGCGTCCGATTGGTGTGACTGTGAGCGGCAATCGTCGGGATTTGGTGGAAAGCAAGAGTGTCTGGCGACCGCACACCCAAGTCCCCTCAAACGCGATGCACCTGGTTGAGTATCGTCTCGACACATCAGGACACGACGTGTGTGGTTTCGTGCTCTTGGTGTCGAATTACCTAGCCGACACGGAGTTTCCGAACACTGCCCTTGCCTCGCTCGAATTCATCACGTCGGCCACTGGTTTGCTCTTCCCAACCGATCGGCTGCGCGAAGAAGGGCGTGAATTCATCGCGCGCATCGATGAACAGCTCACCACCAATGAAGAGCTGGCGAAAATGGTGCGCAAGCTCGAGCGTCGTTACGACGAGTACATGAAGGACAACATGCCGGATGAAATGCTCCGGTCACCTCTGACGGATGAAGAAGGTGCACTTCCCAGTGCGGATGAGATCGCTGCCGAGCTCGAGGCTTTTCTCAGCTCGAGGCGCCATCACGACGATGCTCCCGAACGCTGAGTTGCTGTGGTCGGAAGTGTCAGCGAGTTGTGGCACAATAATCAAGGACCCAGTCTCCTCTTGTTGAGGACTTGACATGGGTCCTCACTATGCCACTTCGTGGCACGTGAGACGTCAGTTCTAGCGAACGGGGTGCGACTTGGCTTTCTTCGGAATCGGTGGCAAAAAGCAAAAGGACGAAGCAGCCGTTAAGGACGCTGCTCAGCAGTCCAACAAGAGAGCTGTCAAGGCTCCGGCTGCTAAAGCCCCGGCTGCCAAAACCCCAGCCGTAAAGGCAACCGCAGCAAAGACACCAGCAGCAAAGACTCCTGCGGCAAAGGCAACCGCGAGTAAAGCCACGGCAACCAAGACTCCGGCGGCAAAGGCAACCGCAGCCAAGACTCCGGCGACAAAGACTCCGTCCGCCAAAGCCCCCGCAACGAAAACGACCCCGTCCAAGGCCCCTGCCGCGAAAGCTGCTCCGACAAAGACAGCTCCAAAGACAACCGCAACTAAGGCACCCGCAACGAAGGCCGCGGCCCCGAAGACGCCCGCCGCCAAGGTTGCAACTAAAGGTGCACGCGGGGCAAAAGCGGCCAGTGGGGATGAGCCCACTCTCGAAGCCGATGTCGACCTAGAAGACGTCCTCGGTGATGATCTTGAAGCCGAGGTTGATGTTGAAGACATTGTCGAAGCTGTTGTGGTCATCGATGAAAAGGTTGTCGCCGACGACGAAGAAGCCGACGTCGATGACGCAGACGATGACGAGGATTTAGATAAGGCGTTCAAGGTCGACCCATTACCGACCGGCGCAATTGTTATCCCGGCCGGCGATGACGATGACGACATCCCTGTCTTCTCGACAGCAATTACAGGTGCGACTGCTGACCCAGTCAAGGACTACCTCAAACAAATCGGTAAAGTTCCTCTGCTCAACGCAGCCGAAGAGGTTGAGTTGGCCATGCGTATTGAAGCCGGGCTATTCGCCGAGGACAAGCTCGGTTCGACCAAGAGCATTCCGAAGCAGCTTGAACGCGAGCTCCGCTGGGTTGCGCGCGACGGTCAGCGAGCAAAGAGTCACTTGCTTGGAGCCAACCTTCGTCTCGTTGTCTCTCTCGCGAAACGCTATACGGGCCGAGGTATGCAATTTCTTGACCTCATTCAAGAGGGAAACCTGGGACTTATTCGTGCGGTCGAAAAATTCGACTACACCAAGGGCTTCAAGTTCTCGACCTACGCGACTTGGTGGATCCGCCAAGCAATTACGCGGGCCATGGCCGATCAAGCAAGAACTATTCGTATCCCAGTGCACATGGTCGAGGTCATCAACAAGCTCGCACGTGTTCAGCGACAGATGCTCCAGGACTTGGGTCGCGAACCCACTCCCGAGGAGTTGTCGCGCGAACTCGACATGACGCCAGAAAAGGTCGTCGAAGTTCAGAAGTACGGACGTGAGCCCATTTCTCTTCACACCCCACTTGGAGAAGATGGGGACAGCGAGTTTGGTGACCTGATCGAGGACACCGAGGCTGTTGTCCCGGCCGACGCGGTGGGGTTCACAATGCTTCAGCGCCAGTTGGAGTCGCTCTTGGACTCGCTCTCTGAGCGTGAGGCGGGTGTCATCCGAATGCGGTTTGGTCTCGGGGACGGGATTCCAAAGACCCTCGACCAAATTGGTGACACATTTGGGGTGACTCGTGAACGCATTCGCCAAATAGAGTCAAAGACCATGGCCAAGCTTCGTCACCCTTCGCGATCACAGTCGCTCCGCGACTATCTCGAATAGGCCACTCTCGTGCGCATTGCACTGGCGGTCCTGTGCGGGAGAGCGGTTCGTTGGCTCACTCGGCTGCGCGGCGGCGGCTCTGCCATGCCAGGAAACATCGCTCTTCTCGTTGCGCCACGGTTTCTTGAACATGCGTTTTCCCAGGTTGCCGATGGGATCATCTTTGTCTCGGGCTCGAACGGCAAGTCCACGACAACAAACATGCTCGCGCGCATCCTTCGCGCTCACGGACTCAGCGTCTTCACAAATCCTTCGGGTGGTAATTTGCCCCAAGGCATTGCCTCTGCCCTGTTGTCAGAAGTCGGACTAGGCGGCCAGGTGCGAGCAGACGTGGCTGTGCTCGAAGTGGACGAGGCCTATTCGGTGGGCTTGGCCACTCGCCTTGCTCCGACGACGACCCTCATTGTGAATGTTCAGGTCGATCAGCTGAACCGGTTCTATGAGCCCGCACGGGTCGCCGCGATGCTTGCCACGCTCGTTGACAAGACCAAGACAAACGTCATTCTCAATGCAGATGATGACAGTCTTCGTGAAGTGGGTATGCGCGCAAACTCGAAGAGCGTTACTTGGTTTGGAGTGAAGCCGAGCGTTCTGGCGCTAGCTCCCCACGGCTTATCGAATGTCATCCAGCAGGATGAGAAGAAACGGGTTTCTCGCCCAACCGTGAGTACCGAAGTCGATTCGAGCGAGGGTCGCGAGGCTCAGATTCGGATTGGCAGCGTGATGTGCGACGTCATGTTGCCGGCCCGCGGATTGCACTACGCCGTCGATGCGGCTGGAGCGATTGCTGCCGCTCAGGTTGTGCTTCAGGGCAGGTTCACCGCACAGGATGCTCAAGCGGGTCTCGCATCTATGGACACCGTTTACGGTCGTGGAGAAGTCATTTCTGTCAACGGCGAAGACATCGAAATCATCATGATGAAGAATCCACCGAGTTTGCAGATGAATTTGGATGCCCTGACCGAGCGCCCCGAACAACTCTTGGTTGCGGTAGACGAGGGCACGCCTGATCCTTCGTGGATTTACGGAATTGACTTTTCGAATCTCGGAGACGCCGACATCATCACGGGAACGAAAGCGTGGCAGATTGCCACACGTTTCGCCTATGAAGGTCGCACGGTCCGAAATGTCGAACCAGACCCCGATAAGGCTGTCGCCTGGTTCCTGGCTCTCCCCAAGCCTCATAAAGGCGTCAAGGTGATGTTGGTCAACTACGAGCTCATGATGAGCATCAGAAAGAGACTCGGCTTTCTCGAGCTCGAGGGAGGTAACCTGTGACAACGATTCACATCGCCCATCTCTTTCCTCGCGAACTCGGCATCAACGGTGATGTGGGCAACGTAACAACCCTGAGCTTTCGCGCTCGCGCCTACGGGTTGAACGTGATTGTTCACGACGTGCATCGAGGCGCCGAGCTGCCCCCTGAAATAGACATCGTGCATATCGGTTCTGGCCCTATCGCTGAACTGAGCCTGGTCCTTCCTGAATTGCGCCGCCACGCTCCCACGCTCCGCGATTGGCGAGACGACGGCGTTCCGTTCCTTGCAATCTCCGCCGGTTGGTTTGGGCTCGGCAACAGTGTGCAATGGGAAAACGGGGACGCGGAAGACGGTGCTGGCATATTCCCGACATCGACGACCATCATGCCGACGCGCGCCGTGGGCGAGGTTCTCCTAGAAACAAAGTGGGGCCTCGTTGCTGGTTTTGAAAACCACTCTTCCAAAGTCGACGACGGGGGACTTGAACACTTTGGACGAGTAACAGATGGAGTGGGTAGCGACCCAAGCGCATCAAAAACGCAGCGATGGGATGGAGTCATCCTCGGCGCATCCATCGCCACCAACGTGCACGGTTCACTCTTGCCGATGAACCCCGCACTCGCGGATCACTTCATAACGGCGGCCATGGTACGCCGGGTTCCGGGTTGGTCAATTCCTGAAACGGATGTTCTCGCCGACGTCAATCGATTCGCTGAACTCTCACGTGAGGCCATTGTCCAGCGACTTCACTGATGCAGGTGTTGTCGTGGCAGGCGCGAGGGAATGCCCGTCACAACTTCGTCACCAATCGTGTTGCACCAGCCTCCCAGCATCTCCGCACTGGGACCGCCTTCGCCAAAGATGACCGCAATGTCGCCCACGGTCAATGGCCAACGAGCTGGTTCATTCTCGAATGGAGCAACGCGCATTTCGTCTACGTCAACGGTCACGACTCGATACGGGTGTCCGTCGATTGAGACAAAGCGTTCAGGGTGAACACCGATGGGAACGCCATGCCCAAACCCCCCGGAAACGATGGCGTGGGAGTCGGCGATGTGGGTCACGCGGCCCATGACGGTCATCACAGGCTTGAGCCCAAGGTCGCTCGAGCTCGGAGAATCAAACGGCGAGACGCCGTAGGCCGCAATCCCAAAGCGAACTGCGCCTTGTCGGCCTGGGGGAAACCGCAAGCCGGCGGAGCTTGCACCGACGTGCAACAACTGAGGAGTGAGACCAATTTCGCGCGCTTCTGATACCGCCTCATTGAAGGTCCGCAATGCAGCTTCGTCATCGACGGGAGTCGCGTCGGCAAGGTGAGTCCAGATTCCGACAACGTCGATGACGCCAGCGGATTCGAGTTGCATTGCTTCGGCACACAATGCCCTCCACTGGCTTGGGAGAGCGCCGTTGCGCGTCAAGCCTGTATCAATCTTCAAGTGAACTCGGGCTGGGCTTGATGTCGATGCCATGTTTGCGGCAACCCGGAGCTGTTCGATTCGAGATATTCCGAGATCAATGTCGTTCGCCAGAGCATGAGAAATCTCATCATCCGCAAAAAGCCAGGCAAAGAGCGGAACGGCGATGCCTTGTTGTCGAAGTGCGACGCCGGCAGAAATCTCAAGCACGGCAAATTGCTGAACTCCGGAAGCGACTGCTGTTGCACAAACGTCTTCGAGTCCGTGGCCGTAAGCGTTGGTTTTGACTGCCAGCATTACCTGGCTTGGCGAGACGACACCTGCCAAAAGCTCGAGGTTGTGGCGGAGGTGGTCGTGATTGATGACAACGGTTGGAGTGCTCATCCGTTGACCGCCATGCGGTGAACGCGAAAACCAACACCCGAGGTAATGGCGAGCGGTGGCACACCCGTGACGTGCGAGAGCTCTTGAATGGATGGCCCAGGCTCCTGTGTCGATGCCCAAATGACGACCTCGTCGCCCACGGATACGACCTCGTCGCCCGTATCCGCAACAAATTGGTCCATGGCGATGCGACCTGCAATCCGAGCCGGGATGTGGACCTTCGCGCCTGCGACGGTCACTACGGCAGCGTTCGAAGCGCGACGAAGAACACCATCTGCATAACCCAGAGCCACCAGAGCGACAGTTGACTCAGCTTCGGTCGCGTATGTGTAGCCGTAAGAAATTCGCTGACCGGCCGGAACACGCTTGACGTTGACGACGGTGCCCGCCAAGCGTGAAAACCCGAGGCCGCCCGTTCCGTCGGGTTCCACCCGGAATCCGAAGAGATCGACAGCATCTACGGCGTCGTGGCGAGCGTGGTCG
>JBFYOK010000166.1:0-18639 GCA_041303845.1 Microbacteriaceae bacterium
CAACGACTCCGAAAACATTCCCGCTGCCGTCGTCATCGAGTCGGACTCGGGTTCGGTTTCTGAGGACGACAAAGCCGTGTTCACCGAACTCGCAACGCTGATGCAGGATGCCCCCGGTGTCGCCGAGACAGAAGAAGGCAAGCTGCCCTCAGTCATCGGACCGACGTACTCCGAAGATGGCGCCGCGGTTCAGTATCTGGTTTTCTTTGCCGCAAGTGGTGAAGTTCTCCTCGAGGACATCACCCTGTTCCGAGAGCTTGTCAAGGCGGAGACCCCAGACGGATATACGGCCTACGTTGCCGGACCTGCGGGACTCCTCGCCGACTTCGTCAATGGCTTCGGTGGAATCGACGGAATTTTGTTGCTCGTCGCACTGCTTGCCGTGTTCGTGATTTTGCTGATTGTGTATCGCTCGATTCTGCTGCCCATCTTGGTTTTGCTCACGGCGGTGTTTGCGCTGTCTGGCTCAATTCTGGGTATCTACTACCTCGCGTTGAACGACGTGATTAAGGTGTCGGGGCAGTCGCAGGGCATCCTCTCAATTTTGGTTATTGGTGCAGCGACCGACTACGCGCTCTTGATGGTCTCTCGTTATCGCGAGGCCCTCTTCGAGGTTCCGTCCAAGTGGGCTGCCATCGGTCGTGCGTTCCGCGGATCTTTCGAGCCCATTCTCGCCTCAGCGGCAACCGTGATTCTCGCCCTGCTGTGTCTGCTCTTCTCGGACCTGAACTCAAACAAGGCACTCGGCCCTATTGCGGCGTTCGGTATTGCTTTTGCGTTCTTGGCAGCAGTGACATTCCTCCCAGCCCTGCTCGTGCTCTTTGGCCGTGGCGCGTTCTGGCCTTTCCTGCCAAAGCTCGGCAAGAAGAAGGTCGCCCCGGTCGATGCCAACACCCTGCCCGGACTCGAAGGGGTTCGAGGCCTCTGGAAGCGTGTCGGAACCATCGTGGGCAAGAAGCCCCGAACAACGTGGATTGTCACGCTTCTCGTGCTTCTCGCAGCGGTTGCCGGGCTTCCCGGACTCAAGGCCAGCGGTATTCCACAGACCGCGTTCCTGCTCGGCGACAACATTGAATCCGTCGATGGACAGGTTGTGCTCGGTGACCACTTCGACGCGGGCGCAGGTTCGCCCGCAGTGATCATCGCTGATGAAGCCACGTATAAAGAGGTCATGGCGGCAGCCGCCGAGTTCGATGGTGTCGGTGAGGTTGCTGTGCAACAGGACCTCGATGCGACGACCAAGGCCGTCGAAGAGAAGCTTGCCGAATTGCAGGCCGCGGCCGCTCAGGCAGCAGCTGCCGGAGGGTTCGGCGGAATGCCTGCGGGTGCGATGCCTGCAGCAGCCCCGGTTGACTTTGCCAACCTCTCGTTGGCAGATCTCGGTATCGAGACGATCCCTCAGGTTGTCGATGGCAAGGTGCTCATTAGTGCCACTTTCTCGTTCCAAGCTGACTCTGCTGAAGCGGAAGCACTTGTGAAAGAAATGCGCGCCGACTTGACCTCGGTCGATTCGAGCGTGCTCATCGGTGGTGAAACCGCAATCGCGCTCGACACCAATGAAACGGCGCAGGCTGACCTGATCAAGATTGTTCCCATCGTCTTGCTGGTAATCCTCGTCATCTTGATGCTGTTGCTGCGCTCGATTGTGGCGCCGCTCGTGCTGATCTTCACGGTTGTGGTTAGTTTCGCTGCGACCATGGGAGTTTCGGCGCTCGTGTTCAACAACGTGTTCAACTTCCCGGGTGCAGATGCCAGCGTGCCGCTGTTCGGGTTCGTCTTCCTTGTTGCGCTCGGTATCGACTACAACATCTTCTTGATGACGCGTGTGCGAGAAGAAGCTCTCGTCTTGGGAACTCGACCGGGCATCTTGAAGGGCCTTGCGGTGACCGGCTCGGTCATCACGTCGGCCGGTGTTGTACTCGCGGCGACGTTCGCCGCACTGGGTGTCATCCCGCTCCTGTTCCTCGTGCAGCTCGCATTCATCGTCTCGTTCGGTGTGATTCTCGACACCGTTCTGGTGCGCAGCTTGCTCGTGCCTGCGATGGCGTACGACATCGGTGACAAGATCTGGTGGCCGAGTAAGTTGGCCCGGGGCAATACGGCGAAGGCGAAGCCGGTGGCTGCGCGCAAGTCTGCGGCCAAGTCCAAGGCCAAGCCCGCAGCGGGAGCCAAGGCGAAGTAGACATGCACAACGGTGGGGTGTCGTTCTGGTGGGACCAGATCGGCATCCCATCGGCGCGTCCGGCCCTCGGGGGTGACCTCGACGTCACCCCTTGCCTCGCTTGCCGATGCGATCTCGGGGGGCGGGTGCACTAGCGCACGTTCACCGGGCAATGGGCACCGCGACTCGCGACAAGCGCGCGTGCAATCTCGGTTTTGCGGGCAAAATCTCGTGAGTAGGCTTGACACTATGGCCTCAATCTCAGAAAAGGACCTCCTCGCGAAGGTTCCCACGAAGCTCTACATCAACGGCGAATGGGTCGATGCCGAAGGCGGCAAGACGCTCGACGTGTTTGACCCGGCGACTGGCGAACTCATCGCCCAGGTTGCCGATGCGAGCCCGGCTGACGGTATGCGCGCACTCGACGCTGCGGTTGCCGCACAAGAGGCGTGGGGCAAGACCAGCACGCGATCGCGTAGCGACATTCTGCGTCGCGCGTTCGACGAGGTGCAGAAGCGCAAGGATGAATTCGCCTTGCTCATGACGATTGAGATGGGAAAGCCCCTTTCGGAGGCGCTCGGCGAGGTCAATTACGGCTCTGAGTTCCTGCGCTGGTTCAGTGAAGAAGCAGTGCGCGTCGACGGTCGCTACACCGAGACACCTGAAGGCAATGGCCGGATGTTCGTGACGCACGTGCCGGTCGGACCGTGCTTCCTCATCACCCCGTGGAACTTCCCGCTCGCCATGGCGACGCGCAAGATTGCACCGGCGCTCGCCGCCGGAAACACGGTCGTCGTCAAGCCCGCGGGACTCACCCCGCTCACGACCCTCTATTTCGTCAAGATTCTCGAAGAGTGCGGTGTCCCCGCCGGTGTAGTGAACGTATTCACCACGTCGACGTCGAGTGCCGTATCCAACCCGATTATTGGTGACAAGCGTCTGCGCAAGCTCAGCTTCACGGGATCGACACCCGTCGGCATTTCGCTCATGAAGTTGGCGGCTGAGAACGTGCTCCGCACATCGATGGAGCTCGGTGGCAACGCCCCGTTCGTCGTCTTCGAAGATGCCAACCTCGACAAGGCAGTCGACGCGGCGGTCATTGCGAAGTTCCGCAACATCGGACAGGCGTGTACCGCCGCGAACCGATTCATCGTTCACTCATCGATTGCCGAAGAATTCACGACCAAGCTGACCGCCAAGGTCGCGCAGTTCAAGATGGGGCGTGGCACCGAAGACGGAGTCGTCATCGGCCCCCTTATTGATGACAAGGCCGTCGTGAAGGCTGACGAGCTGGTTCAGGATGCCCTGAAGCGTGGCGCGACCCTCCGCGCCGGTGGCCACAAGGTCGACGGACCCGGTTCGTTCTACGAAGCCACCGTCGTGTCGGATGTGCAGCCGGGTTCTGCAATCCTCACCGAGGAGATCTTCGGACCCGTGGTCTCTGTCATCACGTTCACCGACGAGGCGGATGCCGTTCGCATTGCGAACGACACCGAATATGGTCTCATCGGCTACGTATTCACCGAGAACTTGGCTCGTGCACAGCGCATGATTGAGAACATCCAGACCGGCATGATGGGCGTTAACGCGGGCGTCATCTCGAACGCTGCCGCACCGTTTGGTGGCGTGAAGATGTCAGGTGTGGGCAAGGAAGGTAGCCACGAGGGAATCTACGAGTACCTGTCGACCAAGTACTCGATGACGCCGAACCCGCACCTCTAGACGAGGAGCTGGTGCTTTGCGAGGTCGCGGTAGAGCGGCGTCGACTTCACGAGCTCTGAGTGCGTTCCCGTTCCGATGACGTGACCCTTTTCGAGCACGACAATCTGGTCGCTATCAACCACGGTTGAGAGCCGGTGAGCGATGATGATGAGCGTGCGACTGACGGCCACTTTGTCGATGGCGTCGCGCATAAGCTGCTCGTTCACACCGTCGAGGCTTGAGGTGGATTCATCGAGCAACAGGATTGGCGGCTTTGCCAGAAGTGCTCGTGCAATTGCCAGACGCTGACGCTCACCACCGGAAAGCATCACACCACCCTCACCGACCTGGGCGTTGAGGCCCTCAGGGTTGCGGTCGAGTACGTCGCCAAGATTGACCTCATGCAATACAGCAATGCAGTCCGCGTCGGTTGCATCCGGTGTGCCGAGTGCGAGGTTGTCGCGCAGCGATCCGGCGAGAACCGGAGCATCCTGCTCGACATAACCGATCTGTGAACGCAGGTCTTCTCGACGCAAGTCACGAATGTCGATTCCCGCGAGACGAATCGTGCCCGCTTCCGGGTCGTAGAACCGCTCAATCAGAGAAAAGATTGTCGACTTTCCGGCACCACTGGGGCCGACGAGTGCGGTTCGTTCACCACGTGGCACACTGAAAGACACTTTATCGAGGATGACCGGACCCGGTTCGAGCGGGGCTGACTCACGCTCGCTTTCGTCGTCGTCAACCACTTGAGCCATGGCGTAGGCAAAAGTGACGCCGTCGAACTCGATGGCAGTCTCGGCGCGCGTCAGGGCATCCTTCGCAGTGTGCGCCTCAGCCTTCGGGTTGTCGTTCGCTCCTTCGCTGGGCAGGGCGATGATTTCTTGGATGCGACCGAGGGCGCCAAGTGCGGAGTTCACCGAGGTGATTGCACCGAAGAACTGACCCAACGGCATGATCATCATGAACAAGAAGAGGATGAACGACACCAGGTTTGCAATCGTGATGGCGCCTGAAGCGACGCGGTAACCGCCCACGCCGAGCACGGTCAGGAAGGCCACCTGCATCGCAATGCCCGCAACCGGCACCACAAGAGCTGAGATTTTCGCGACCTTCACGCCCATCAGCCAGGCGCCACGAGCCTCGACATCGACAGACGCAATCTCACGATCGGTGGCGTTCGCAGCCCGCACGGTGCGCACGGCGGTGATTGCGCGCTCGACCGCTGCGGTCAACTCACCGACCTTTGCCTGCGCCTTGCGGCTTGCAACACGAATTCGACGAGACAACACGGTGACGACGGTGATCGCCGTGAACACGACGAGGAGCGTGAGCAGGAGCAACACTGGGTCGAGCAACGCCATGGCGATGAGTGAGCCCACAAACGTCAGTGAGCCTCCGACCGCTTCGACGAGGCCCTGGGTCAACACGGCACGCAGGAGTGTGGTGTCACTACCGACGCGCGATACGAGATCACCGGTTCGACGTGTATCAAACTCGTGCACCGGAAGATTGAGCATGCGGCGCACGAGCTGTCGCCGCGACGAAAGTACAACGCCCTCACCCGTGCGTTGGAGCAGATAGTGCTGGAAGCCAGAAATAAGTGCGGCAACGACGACAAGCGACACGAGAAGCCACACGATGTTTCCAAGCGGGTTTCCTTCACCGACGGTGGTGATGACTTGGCTGACCAGAAGTGGCTGCGCAAGCGAAGCACCTGAGCCCACAACGCTCAGAACGATGACGAAAGCAAGAACGCGGCGGTGCTCCGACAGGTACGGGAGAAGTTGACGGAAGCTAGCGCGCGGGCCACCCTTTACGGGAACCCCGCGCCTGCCACCAAACGGAGAAGAAATTGTTCGCCTACCAGACCACGGCGATGACGACGTTGGCGAGCGTCAGTCCACCGATGAGCCACATCGCCCATGACGGGGCAGTCACACGCTTACGGAAGACGAGTGCGAGAACGTAGACCGCAATGACAAAAAGCAATTTGACGCCGATTTTGGCGTTGTCCACCTCTTCGTCTTCGACGAGGCCTGCAGAGTAGATCCCGACCAGCGCGATGCCGGTCACAATCTGCGTGAGCGCACCGTCGAGGATGCCCCGCACAATCTTTCCTTTGCCCGCAACGATGTCCTTGATTTGATACAAGAACGCACCGAGGAGGAACGCCAGACCGATGAAGTGAAGAATGATGAGGATATTTACAACGATGTCCATGTCGTCAGCCTACTTCTTTGCGAGTTCCCTCAAGCTGAGCACCGACTGTAGAGCAGCGAGGGCGGCCTCTTCACCCTTGTCTTCTTTGGAGTCGGGGAGACCCGCACGGTCGAGACCCTGCTGCTCGTCGTCGAGTGTGAGAACACCAAACCCGACGGGCTTGCCCGTTGAGAGCGTGACCTGAAGGAGCCCGCTCGTCGCCGCATCCGACACATATTCGAAGTGAGGCGTGCCACCACGGATGATCACTCCGAGGGCGACGGCAGCATCGGCGCCGTTCTCAAGCGCAATCTGGCAGGCGAGGGGCAGTTCGAACGATCCAGCCACCCGAACCAGCGAGAAAGACGCACCTGCTGCTGTGAGCGCACGCTCGGCCCCAGCAATAAGGCCGTTGGAAATCTCGTCGTGCCACGTTCCAGCAACAATGGCCACATTGATTCCTCGCCCGTCGACCTTGAGCGTAGATGTGGGCGAACCGTGACCAGCCATTAGTCGTTTACCACCGTGGTTGGGATGACGTTTTCCAGAACCGGAAGTATGGCAGGCAACTGGTGGCCCATGCGATCGCGCTTCGCGTCGAGATAACCAACGTTGTGATCGCCGAGACCGACGACGAGCGGAACAAGACCATCAATCTGAATGCCATGCTCGATAAGTTGACGTCTCTTCTCCGGGTTGTTCGACAGCAGTCGAACCGACTCAATGCCGAGATCCTCGAGCATGCGTGCCGCAGCGGTGTAGTCGCGGGCGTCAGCGGGAAATCCGAGCGCGAGGTTAGCATCAAGAGTGTCGAAACCCTCCTCTTGAAGGCGGTAGGCCTTGAACTTGTTCACCAGGCCGATGCCACGGCCTTCGTGCCCGCGCATGTACAGAACTACGCCACCTTCACGCGCGATTGTGCGCAATGCCTCATCGAGTTGAGGCCCACATTCGCACTTCAGCGACCCGAGCGCTTCTCCGGTCAAACACTCCGAGTGCACCCGAACGAGCGTGCCGTTCTTCGTCGGTTTACCCGACACGATGGCAACGTGATCCGCACCGGTCATGCGGTCGCGATAGCCGCGAAACGTGAGTGGGCCGAATTCTGTCGGAACGGTAGTTTCAACTTCGAACGCGACGCGGTGCTGGTTTAGTTCCTCGGTTGTCGGGCGGTCGATACCGTGCTCGTCAATCCACTCGATGAGAGCGGCCACTGTTGTGACGGGCACACCGGCCTCTCGTCCGAGGGCGACAAGGCCGGGCATCCGCATCATTTCACCGTGTTCGTCGACGATTTCTGCGATGACGGCGGCTGGACGCAAGCCAGCCAAGCGCAGCAGATCGATGGCAGCTTCGGTGTGACCTGCGCGTTCGTGCACGCCACCGTCGACCGCGCGCAGCGGGAGCACGTGGCCGGGACGAATCAGGTCGTGCGAGGTCGACTCGGGGTTTGCGAGCACCGAAAGTGTGCGCGCTCGGTCGGAGGCGCTGATGCCAGTCGTGATGCCGGAACTCGCATCGACCGTGATCGTGTACGCAGTGGATCGGGTGTCTTCGTTGCGTTCAACCATGACGGGCAGGTTGAGCTTGTCGGCAATCTCTCGCGAGACGGGCGCACACAGCAGCCCGGATGAGTTGCGGATGATCCACCCAACCCATTCCGGGGTCGCAAACTCGGCGGCCATGATCGCGTCGCCTTCGTTTTCACGCCCCTCGTCGTCGGCCACAAGAATGGGTTTGCCGGCCCGCAGCGCGTCGAGCACCTCGGGAATCGGGGTCAGTGTGATCTGGATGTCGCTCATGAGTGAGCTCCTTCGTTCTTAGCGTTGTAAAAGCTGAGCATTCGTTCGACGTGGCGAGCCACGATGTCGGTTTCGACGTTGACGCGATCGCCGGATGCGCGGTCGCCGAGCGTGGTCGCAACGAGCGTCTCGGGAATCAGTGACACCTCACACCACTGGTCTCGTTCACTCGGGTCGCTGATGTCACTCACCGTGAGCGAAACACCGTCAAGACAAATCGAGCCCTTGTTGACCACGAGTGGAGCGAGGGCGGGGGAAAGCGAGAAGCGAATTACCCGCCACTCGTCACCGGGGCGAACGTCGACGACCGTGGCGGTTCCATCAACATGTCCCTGCACGATGTGGCCGCCGAGCCGGTCGCCAGCCTTGGCCGCGCGTTCGAGGTTGACGCGAGTTCCGGGTTGAGCATCGCACAACGTGCTCATTGCGAGGGTTTGCGCCATGACGTCGGCCGTGAACGTGTCGGGAGTCTGAGCCACGACCGTGAGACAGACCCCGCTGATTGCAATCGAATCGCCGTGTCCGGCATCCGTCAGTGTCTTCTGACCGCGAATGGTGAAACGTGATCCGTCGCCAGATGGTTCGATGGCGACGATTTCGCCGATTTCTTCGATAAGTCCGGTGAACATCAGCGGCTCTCTTTCTTTGGTCGTGCGGTAATGAGCACGTCGACGCCGAGGTGTTCGATGAGCTCGACGTCGAGATCGATGCGTTGCGCGAGTGTGGATACGCCGAGTTCGCCCAGCGCGAGCTTGCTGCCACCGAGCAACACGGGCGCAAGATAGATATAGAGCTGATCGACAAGCCCCGCCTCGATGAACGCGCTGGCCAGGGTTGGCCCGCCTTCGACGTAGAGCGAATGGATGCCCTGCTCGTGCAGTTCGCGCATGGCTGCGCTCAAGTCGCGCGTGCGCAGGTAAATGGCCTCGCGCGGGTGTCGATCGAGGTTCTCGCCGCGCACCTCCCGCTGCCCAATCACGACGGGGATGGGCTGGTGTTCGTATAGGTCGCCATTCGGGGTGCGCGCCGTCAACGACGGGTTATCTGCGATCACGGTCGACGTTCCGACAGTGATGGCATCGTGTCCGGCGCGCTGGTGGTGAACGCGTGCCCGAGATTCGGCAGAGGAAATCCACTGGCTTGTGCCGTCATCCGCGGCTGCCCGGCCGTCAAGGCTCGAGGCCCACTTCACGGTAATTACCGGGCGCCCGAGCTCGGCTGAGCGATACCAATCCGTGACGACCGCCATGACGTCATCGGCACCGATTCCGCCGATCACTTCGATGCCGGCCGCGCGGAGCTTTTCTCCCCCGCCACCTTCAACGTCACCCGGATCGGTGAGACCGAAGATGACGCGAGTGACGCCCGCATTGATGAGAGCATCCGCGCATGGTCCGGTGCGCCCGGTGTGGTTGCATGGCTCGAGAGTGACGACGAACGTGGCTCCGCGAACTTGTTCGGGAGAAAGTTGTGACAGCGCGTCAATCTCGGCATGGGGCGTGCCTGAGCCGCGGTGCCAGCCCTCGGCGATGACGGTTCCGTGCTCATCCAGCACGACACAACCCACGCGTGGGTTCTTGTCGTGTGCGGGGCCGTTCAGAGACAGCTCAACGGCACGATGCATCAAGCCCGCGAGGGCCTGAGATTCGTCGGTGCTGTTCATGTGCGGAGCTTTCGTCTCGGGGATGGACGTACTCCGGGGTGAACGGGGCCTAAAAGTAGACAACCGACACTCACCGAGCCCCAAAAGGGCACGATTAGTGTGTGCGCTTCCTCCCATCCGGACTTTAACCGTCGGTCTTGGAATTTCACCAAGTCAACCTCGTGGAGTTTCTCGTTGCCGAGCAGCTTCATGAGGGTCGCGGACTTTAACCGCCGGCTCAGACTTTCACTGACCCCGGAGCGCGTGTGTTAAGTTGTGTGGCAATTCTATGGGGGTAACCGACATCAACGTCTATCTATTCCCCAAGATTTGTCTAAGAACGACGCAGAAGGCCTATGCGGTCGTAAACCCGGGCAAGAGTCTCATTTGCCACACTGGATGCCCGATCAGCCGCGGTGCTGAGTATGCGGTCGAGTTCCACGGGGTCTGCAAGTAGTTCGTTCGTGCGGGCTGCGATGGGCGCAAAGCTCGTTGTCACCAGTTCGGCCAGGTCCTTCTTGATGGCCCCGTAACCGCCTCCGGAATACTCGTTCACGAGGTCATCGACAGGGCGGGCCGAGAGCACCGAGAAAATCGTGAGCAGGTTCGCGAGCCCGGGCTTGTTCTCGCGGTCGAAGCGCACTTCGCCGTCAGCATCCGTCACGGCACGCATGACTTTCTTTGCTGTCACGGCAGGGTCGTCGAGAATCTTGAGAAGACCCGCCTCGGTCTCAGCAGACTTTGACATCTTCGACGAAGGGTTTTGGAGGTCGAAGATTTTGGCGGTCTCTTTGAGAATGTGCGGCTCCGGGATGGTGAGCGTCTCGCCGAACCGGGCGTTGAAACGCGTAGCGAGATCCCGTGTGAGCTCGAGGTGCTGGCGCTGGTCCTCTCCTACGGGCACGCGATTGGTGTTGTAGAGCAAGATATCTGCAGCCATGAGAATCGGGTACGTGAACAAGCCCACACTTGCGGCTTCGGCTCCGCCCTTTGCCGACTTGTCCTTGAACTGGGTCATCCGACTGGCTTCACCAAAACCGGTCAGCGTGTTCAGGATCCACGCGAGCTCGGTGTGCGCAGGCACATGCGACTGAATGAAGAGCGTGCTCTTTGTCGGGTCTATGCCCGCGGCGATGTACTGCGCAGCGGTGGCACGGGTGCGTTCGCGTAAGGTTTTCGGGTCTTGCGGCACGGTAATCGCGTGCAAGTCAACGACACAGTAGAAGGCGTCGAAATCGTTCTGCATCTCGACCCAGTTGCCGAGCGCGCCGATGTAGTTACCGAGGTGAAGTGAATCGGAACTCGGCTGCATGCCGGAAAAGACGATGGGTTTGGACACGTAAAAATCCTAGAGGTCGTAGTCGACGACAACTGGCGTGTGGTCGCTCCAGCGCTGGTCATACGCGGCGGCTCGATCAACGGTGTAGTTCGACGCGAGAGCTGCCAGCCCGGGAGTTGCTAGGTGATAATCGATGCGCCAGCCGGCATCCGTGTCGAAGGCCTGACCTCGCCATGACCACCACGTGTAGGGGCCGGGAACCTCACCCGCGGCTTTGCGGCCCACGTCGACCCAGCCGAGCCCGGTTCCCGTTGAACCGTCCACACACTCAACGCGGTCACCTGCCGCACCCAAGATTCGGTCAAAGTAAGCCCGCTCACGGGGAAGGAACCCGGCGCGCTTAACGTTGCCCTTCCAATTCTTGATGTCGAGTTCTCGGTGCCCGACGTTCAAATCACCGAGCACGAGGCAGAAGTCACGCTCACTGGCTAGCTCGCTCATGCGTGTTTCCATCGCGTCGAGAAACTTCCACTTCTCATCTTGTTTGGGCGTATCGACTTCGCCCGAGTGCACGTAGCAGCTCACGACCGTGAGGTCTTGTCCGTTCACGGTGTAGTCGGCCTCAAGCCATCGACCGGCGGTGTCGAAGTCAGCGCTTCCAATTTCAACGCGATGGATGCTCGCACTCGACCGGCTCGCCAAGGCCACCCCTGCTCGCCCCTTCGCCGTCGCGGCGTCGTGAAGCACGTTCCACTCCGGCCCGAGCAGCTCAGTGAGGTCATCCGTTGACGCACGGACTTCTTGAATAGCCAAGATGTCGATTCCGCGATTCATGAGCCAATCGCCCATGCCCTTGCGAAACGCAGCGCGCACGCCGTTGGTGTTGATGGTGGCGATCCGAAGCGACATGTCTTCAGCCTAGGCGCGTGGGCCCAATTGCGCGTGTCAGCGCGGGATGGAAACAGTTAGCTTGCGTCCATGTCCGAGGCGAGCAGAGCGGCCAATTTGTCGGCGACGCTCTCCGCGTTGTCTCCATCGACGTCGACCACGACAGACTCGCCGTGCTCGGCACCGAGAGCGAGAACAGACAGAATGCTCGTCGCGTCAGCGGATTCACCGTTCTGCTTCGTCACCGCAACTTTGTGACCTGTCGCGTTGACAGCCTGCACAAAAATGCTGGCGGGTCGAGCGTGTAGCCCAACGCGGGATCCGATGATGACGGTGCGAGAAACTGTGGCCACAGCGTTAGCTTCGCCCGAAGAGGCGCGCAAAGAAGCCGGAGCGGCTTGACGATTGGCCCTTCGGCGCAGCCGGCACATTCTTGTCTGGTGCGACGTTGAGGCGAGGAGCCTTTCCAGATGACAGCGAATCGGTGGCTTGGCGAATCACGCTGTCGGCGTCGGCAAGCACCTTGGTCACTCCGACCTGCAGGAATGGCTTGCCATTGAAGCGACTCTTGTTCTTGACCTCGAGATCGCAGGCAAAGATGATGACCTCGGCGGCGTCAATGGTCTTCTGTGGAATCGGTGTCGAGCCGGCAGAACCTTGTGTCTCGACGGTGATCTCGTGACCGGCCTTTTTTGCAGCCTGGTCGAGGGCCTCGGCCGCCATATACGTGTGTGCGATTCCTGTGATGCAGGATGTCACGGCAACAATCTTCATCGTTTTGGTACTCCTTGAGTGATGATTTCGGCTACGGCGGACGCGCTTGTGGCGTGCCGGAGTGTTTCGAGGTAATCGTCATGCACCAGCTTGCGGGCCAGGGCGGCGATGATGTGCAAGTGTTCGTCGTCGGCAGTGTCTGGAGCGGCAATCAAGAAGATCAAGTCGGCGGGGCCGTCCTCAGCACCGAAATCAACACCAGTTTTGCTGACACCAACAGCAACGCTGGGTGTGGTCACGTGTGACGAACGAGCGTGGGGGATGCCGATGCCGCGTCCCAACCCGGTGTTCATCTGTTCTTCGCGCGCTGCGACGTCTTCAAGGAAGCCCTCAAGGTCGGTAACGCGACCGTCGTCAAACAATGTTTGTGCCAGCTGACGGGTCGCATCTTGCTTCGTCGAGGCAGCGAGACCGATGACGACGGTGGCTTCCGTCGTGAGTACGGAATGGTCAGAGTGCGACATGTTATGCAGATCCTCGATTCGAGTTTCAACGCCGTGGCAGAGCCCCACGCTACCGCAGAAAGCAGGCATCTGGCTATCGAGGCAGGCGAATAGCAAAATCGTGAACTCAGGCGCGCTCGCGTTAGTCTGAAACGACTCGCACGACGATGAAGAAGGTGAGCGTCATGACCACACTCACGGGCATCGGTATCGGCCGCGGTGTGGCAGCGGGCCCTGTCTTGCGCATGCCCGAGCCACTGGATGAGCCGCTCGACAACGAGCGAAGCGCGGATGCGGAAGCCGAAATCACACGTGCCACTGAGGCGCTGGTCGCTGTGCGTGAATGGCTTGTGGGCAGAGGAGTCGAGGCCGGAGGCGACGCGCAAGCGGTGCTCGAAGCACAGGCACTCATGGCGGGCGATCCTGCTATTGGCAAGGACGTCGCTGCGCGCATCCATGCCGGGAAAACAGCCGAACGGGCGGTCTTTGATGCGTTCGGCGCGTTTCAGACGTTGCTCGAAGAAATGGGCGGCTACATGGCCGAGCGATCAGCTGATTTGGCAGACATCGCCCAGCGCGTGATTGCTCGCCTGCGCGGAGCATCGGCGCCGGGGGTGCCCGAATCGGCCGTGCCATTCATCTTGGTTGCGCACGACCTCGCTCCGGCCGACACTGCGCTACTCGACTTCACCAAAGTGCTTGCACTGGTGACGCGCGACGGCGGGCCCACGTCGCACACAGCGATCTTGGCTCGCGCGAAATCCATTCCCGCCATCGTCGGGGTCGATGGTGCGAACTCACTCACCGACGGAACAATCGTGGTCGTTGACGCCGCCGCATCGACCGTCATCGTCGATGCGAGCGCACAGGCTGTGGAGGAGGCGCATGCGAAACGTGCCGAATGGTTGGCGGTCTCAAGTGCCCCAATCACGAAGGGCGCACTGAAAGACGGCCATGCAGTGGGATTGCTGGTGAACCTTGGTGACCCGCGTGAGGCTGCGCAAGCTGTCGCACTTGGCGCGGAGGGGGTCGGGCTGTTTCGCACGGAGTTCTTGGCTTTTGGGTCAAAGACGGCGCCGACCGTCGAGGTGCAAGAAAAGCAGTACATCGAATTGCTGAGCGAATTTCCCGGCAAGAAAGTCGTCGTTCGGGTTCTTGACGCCGGTGCTGACAAACCACTGTCTTTCCTCAACTCCGCCGACGAGCCGAACCCGGCCCTCGGACTGCGCGGCCTGCGTGCATTGCGTGCACATGAGGGCATCCTTCGCGATCAACTGCAGGCCCTCGTCAACGCCCAGAACGCGACGGATGCCGACCTCTGGGTGATGGCACCGATGGTGGCTGACGCCGAAGAAGCGGACTACTTCGTGACGCTCGCCAAGAACATGGGCCTGCGCGTAGCCGGTGTGATGGCCGAGGTGCCATCAATTGCTCTCGTTGCCGACCAGATCCTTTCGGTGGCTGACTTCGTTTCAATCGGAACGAATGACCTGACCCAGTACACGATGGCAGCCGACCGCATGCTCGGCTCCGTTGCTCGGTATCAAGACCCGTGGCACCCGGCAGTGCTCCGAATCATCAAGATGCTGGCTGATGCGGGTGTGGCAGCCGGCAAACCGGTGGGTGTCTGCGGGGAGGCGGCCGCAGACCCCGATCTTGCGATTGTGCTCGTCGGACTCGGTGTCACGACGCTATCGATGGCGCCAGCCGCACTCGCCGATGTCCGTGCAGCGCTGCTGACGGTAACTCTCGACGAAGCTCGCCTCCGTGCGTCGCGGGCACTCACCGGGCGTACCGCGACCGAGTCGCGCACGCTTGGTTGGAGCTAACGGCTACGGGCGACCGCGCAGAACCGCAGCCTTGACCTCGGAGATTGCCTGGGTCACCTGAATGCCACGCGGGCAGGCTTCGGTGCAGTTGAAGGTCGTGCGACAACGCCACACGCCTTCTTTGTCGTTGAGAATCTCGAGACGCTCTTTGGCTGAGTCGTCACGCGAGTCAAAAATGAATCGGTGCGCGTTGATGATGGCGGCCGGACCGAAGTACTGACCATCTGTCCAGAACACCGGGCACGATGTCGTGCACGCAGCGCACAGGATGCACTTGGTCGTGTCGTCGAAGATTTCGCGGTTCTCGATTGTTTGCAGACGCTCCTTGCCCTTCTCCGGCTTGGAGTTGGCGATGAGGAATGGCTTCACCTCACGGTATGCAGCAAAGAAGGGCTCCATGTCAACGATGAGGTCTTTCTCGAGCGGCAAACCCTTGATGGCTTCCACGTAGATGGCCTTCGTGATGTCGAGATCCTTGATAAGGGTCTTGCAGGCAAGGCGGTTGCGGCCGTTGATGCGCATCGCGTCGGAACCACAAATACCGTGGGCACACGAGCGGCGGAACGTGAGCGAACCGTCTTGCTCCCACTTGATCTTGTGCAGGGCATCCAGCACACGGTCGGTCGAGAACACCTCGACGTCGAACGACTCCCAACGGGGCTCTTCATCGACCTCGGGGTTGAAACGGCTGACAATCAGCTGAATCGTGAATGCCTGCACGGCGGAGGGGGCGGCGGTCTTTGCCATGACTAGTACTTCCTCTCCATGGGCTGGTAGTTCGTGATGACGACTGGCTTCCAGTCAATCTTGATGTGGTCACCCGCGTGATCTGATTCGGGGTCGCCAGTGAGGTAGGCCATGGTGTGCACCATGTACTTCTTGTCGTTGCGCTCGGGGAAGTCGTCACGCATGTGGCCACCGCGGCTTTCCTTGCGGTTGCGAGCGGAGTAAACGGTAACCTCGGCGAGGTCGAGCAAGAATCCCAGCTCAACGGCCTCGAGCAGGTCGGTGTTGTAGCGCTGACCCTTGTCGGTGACGGAAATGTTGCGGTAGCGCTTGCGCAGTTCCTGAATCGTCTGCGTTACTGACTTCAGTGACTCCTCGGTGCGGAACACCTGTGCGTTGCGGTCCATCTCTTCCTGAAGCTCTTTACGAATGGACGCGATGCGCTCGGTGCCGCTGGCGGAGCGGATGCCCTCAATGAGGTCCCGCACGTACTTGGCGGGGTCCTTCGGGAGCTCAACGAACTTCGCCTTCTTGGCGTATTCGACGGCGTTGCGGCCGGCGCGCTTGCCAAAGACGTTGATGTCGAGCAGAGAGTTCGTGCCGAGGCGGTTCGATCCGTGCACCGAGACACAGGCGCACTCGCCCGCCGCGTAGAGGCCGGGAATCACCGTGGTGTTGTCGGCAAGAACTTCGGCCGCCACGTTGGTCGGGATTCCACCCATCGCATAGTGCGCGGTCGGCATCACGGGAACCGGTTCGACAACCGGGTCGATGCCGAGGTATGTGCGCGCGAACTCGGTGATGTCGGGGAGCTTGGTCTCGAGCACTTCGGCACCAAGGTGGGTGCAGTCGAGAAGGACGTAATCCTTGTTCGGACCGGCGCCGCGTCCCTCAACGACCTCTTGCACCATGCATCGAGCGATGATGTCTCGAGGTGCGAGGTCCTTGATTGTCGGCGCGTAACGCTCCATGAAGCGCTCGCCGGATGCGTTTCGCAAAATGGCACCTTCACCGCGAGCGCCCTCGGTGAGCAGAATGCCCAAGCCGGCAAGACCCGTCGGGTGGAACTGGTAGAACTCCATGTCTTCGAGCGGGATGCCCTTGCGCCAGATGATGCCCACTCCGTCGCCCGTGAGGGTGTGCGCGTTGGACGTCGTCTTGTAGATCTTTCCGAACCCGCCCGTTGCGAAAACAATCGACTTGCCCTGGAAAACGTGCAGGTCGCCGGTCGCCAGTTCGTAGGCCACAACGCCCGCGGGCTGACGCTTCTTGCCCGTTCCCACCATGATGAGATCGAGCACGTAGAACTCGTTGTAGAACTCGACGCCTTCTTTGACACAGTTCTGGAACAGGGTCTGAAGGATCATGTGCCCCGTGCGGTCTGCGGCGTAGCAGGAACGTCGAACGGGGGCCTTTCCGTGGTCACGCGTGTGTCCACCGAAACGACGCTGGTCAATCTTTCCTTCAGGCGTGCGGTTGAACGGAAGACCCATGTTCTCGAGGTCGATGACCGCGTCAATTGCTTCCTTTGCAAGAATCTCGGCGGCGTCCTGGTCGACGAGGTAGTCGCCGCCCTTGACGGTGTCGAATGTGTGCCACTCCCAGCTGTCTTCCTCAACGTTGGCCAGTGCCGCAGCCATGCCGCCCTGGGCCGCACCGGTGTGCGACCGGGTTGGGTAGAGCTTTGTGATGACGGCAGTCTTGGCCTTCGGAGCAGCCTCGATAGCAGCACGCATGCCAGCTCCACCGGCACCCACAATCACGACGTCGTACTGGTGGTAGTGCACGCCATCCACGACCTTCGATTCGGCGTGGATCGGGTCAGCTTCGCGGTACAGCGGTTCAGTCTTGCTCACGAGAGATTTCAATCACTTTCCGTAGTGTGCGGTCGTCACGGTGACTTAGGCAGTGCAGAAGGAGGGGAGGAGGTCGAGCTGCTCGGCTGGAACGACCGGGCACGGGTCGAAGGTGTAGATCACGAGCGTGCCGAGAATGATGAGAACGACAGCGGACAGCGCCACAGCGCCGCGGAGAAAGCGACCCCAGGCAATCGAGGCGACGTAGTCGTTGATGACCGTGCGCATGCCGTTAGCACCGTGGATGAGAGCGAGCCACAGCATGAGGGTGTCCCAGACCTGCCAGAACGGGTCGGAGAGCTTTCCGGCAACGAATGCAAAGTCGATGGCCTTGACGCCGTCACCGACCATGAGGTTGACGAAAAGGTGGCCGAAAATGAGCACGACGAGCACGAGGCCCGAAACGCGCATGTAGACCCAGCCCCACTTTTCCCAATTGATGCCACGACGGGGAGCGGTTTTCGCCGGCGTGCGGGGAGCTTCAACGGTAGTCATTAGTGACCACCCCCCTCACTGAAGACGTTGATCAGGTGTCGAGGAGCGAACGCCGCGAAGAGCACAACCCAAACGCCGACGACGGTCCAGAACATGACGCGCTGGTACTTGACGCCCTTGCGCCAGAAGTCGATGAGGATGATTCGCAGACCGTTCAACGCATGGAACATGATCGCTCCGACGAGGCCGAGCTCTGCAACACCCATGATGGGGTTCTTGTACGAGGCGATGACGATGTTGTAGGCCTCGGGGCTCACTCGAATGAGAGCGGTATCAAGAATATGAACCAGCAAAAAGAAGAAAATGGCAACGCCCGTGATGCGGTGAAGCACCCAGGACCACATTCCCTCGCGTCCGCGATAAAGGGTGCCGCCGGGGCTCGCCTTCATCTGCGCAACGGGGGGAGTCGAAACACGTGACACGTGAAACCCTCCTGAAGTTTGTGGCGTGTGCAGGCAGGCCCACATGCGCCGACGCAGTTACGTGTTCACATTACGCCGGTCTGAGAAACGACTGCGAGTGCGTGTTCGGCGTTGCAGCTTCGAAAGGTCGTTCTTTTCGCCCCGATAGGCTGAGACAATGACGACTTCGGTGCACCCCATTCCGCAGTTTTACGCGGTTATTCCGGCCGGTGGAATCGGTTCTCGCTTGTGGCCGTTGTCTCGCGCCGAGACGCCCAAGTTCCTGCATGACCTGACCGGTTCGGGCAGCTCATTGTTGCGTGACACGTGGGATCGTCTCGAACCATTGACGGGCGCAGATCGCATCATGGTTGTGACCGGACGCGCGCACCGCGCCGCCGTGGAGGAGCAGTTGCCGGCTCTTACAGACACCAATGTCG
>JBFYOK010000167.1:0-3483 GCA_041303845.1 Microbacteriaceae bacterium
GCCTCGGCGACAGCCTTGACGGCCTTCTTTTGCCCGATGAGCCTCTTTCCGATTTCCGCTTCAAGCTGGAGGAGTTTTTCGGTTTCACCCTGAGTGAGCTTGTCGACAGGGATGCCCGTCCACGCGGCAATCACGCCCGCGATATCGTCCGCCGTGACCTGGTCGTTGACCATGCGAGGGCCGTCATTTTCGGCTGACTCGGCTTCCGCGAGATCACGTTCGAGTGCGGGAATCTCGGCATAGAGCAGTCGCGAGGCCTGCTCGAGGTTGCCTTCACGTTGGGCGCGATCGGCTTGAACGCGTGCGGCGTCAAGTTTTGTCTTGAGGTCACCGACCCGGTTCAGCGCGCTTCGTTCGAGTTCCCAGCTCTTCTCCAAATCAACCAGGCGCAATTCGCGCTCGCCCAAATCTTCGCGAAGCTTGACCAGGCGTTGGGCAGATGCGTCGTCTTTCTCCTTCTTGAGAGCAAGCTCTTCCAGCTTCAAGCGATCGACACTTCGGCGAAGCTCGTCAATCTCGACCGGCGCCGAATCGATCTCCATGCGCAACCGGCTGGCCGCTTCGTCGATGAGGTCGATTGCCTTATCTGGTAGCTGCCGCGATGTGATGTACCGATTACTCATGGCCGCCGCTGCAACGAGGGCGCTGTCGGCAATGGCAACCTTGTGGTGTGCTTCGTACCGCTCCTTGAGTCCACGCAAGATTGCCACCGTGTCTTCAACGGAAGGCTCGCCAACAAAGACTTGTTGGAAGCGGCGCTCGAGCGCGGCATCCTTCTCAATGAATTCGCGATACTCGTCCAGCGTCGTGGCTCCGATGAGGCGCAGTTCACCTCGAGCGAGCATCGGCTTCAACATGTTTGCTGCGGCTACAGAACCCTCTCCGCCTCCTGCTCCCATGAGCGTGTGCAGTTCGTCAATGAACGTGATGATTTGGCCGTCGGAGTCGTTGATTTCTTTGAGCACTGCCTTAAGGCGCTCTTCGAATTCGCCGCGGTACTTCGCACCGGCAATCAGAGCACTCATGTCGAGCGAAACGAGCTGCTTGCCCTTAAGGCTGTCAGCCACGTCGCCCGCGACAATGCGCTGAGCGAGCCCCTCAACGACGGCGGTCTTGCCCACGCCGGGTTCACCAATGAGGACAGGGTTGTTCTTGGTGCGTCGAGTGAGAACTTGGCTGACACGGCGGATTTCCGCGTCCCGGCCGATGACCGGGTCGAGCTTTCCGCTTTTCGCAATCTCGGTCAGATTCACGCCGAATTGCTCGAGCGCGCTCTGTTGTCCCTCTTGTGTTTGTTCAGTCATGAGAGTGTGCGTTCCTTGATCTTCTGGTTGCGGGAATCCCGCGGGGTGCTCTTTCTTGGCGGCGGATGCGTCGCTGAGCATCTGCTTGGCCGGCATCCTTGATGGATGCGGTCACGGTGAACTTGTTCGTTTGGCTGATGGTTCGTGTCGACCCGACAAGTCGGCGCAACGCGGCGCGATAGCTCAGGTGGCGATTGGCGACAACCCACAATTCGCCCCCGGGCTTGAGCACGCGACCCGCCTCGGCAAAGAGTCGCAGCGACGTGTCTGCGTGCACGGCCGCGCCCGAATGGAACGGAGGATTGAAGACAATGAGGTCGGCCGACTCTGCGGGGTGGCTTGCGAGGCCGTCTTCGCGGGCGACAGTGACCCGATCACCAACGCCGTTCGCCTCGAGCGTCGCGCGCGCAGAGCGGATCGCTGCTTCTGACTGGTCGGTCGCGAGCACGTGCGCCGTGGGGCGAAGACGCGCGAGTTGAACCGCGAGAACGCCGGTACCGCATCCGAAATCAATGATTTTCTGGTCTTGTTGGCCAGGCACGCGATCGAGCACGTCAATCAATGCGCGGGTGCCGATGTCGAGGGATGCTCCGGCAAAGACCCCGCCGAACGCGCGAATCTCAAGGTCAAGTTGGGGTTCGCTCGCGCGCCGCGGCCAGTGAGTCAAGGACTCTCGCGCCGCATCGCGCTTCGGCACTCGGGCGGTCAATACGCGTGACTTCTGAACTCCGCGACCGGTTGTCACCTCGCCAAAGTACTTCTCGAGAACCGCATTCATTGACGGTGTCATGTATTTGTCGCGGCCTCCGGCGAGAACTGCCACGTCGTTACGTGCATAGGTTGCCGCGAGTGCTGCCCATTCGTCGAGTTGATCGAGTGATTTCGGCAATCGCATCACCACGAGCCGGGCGTCAGCTAGGAGCTCAGCGTCGAGCGAATAGTTTTCGAAGCCGTCACTCTCAGAGTTCTCCAATGTCGCCAGGTTGCCAGCGTTGTGCGCCAGCGCACGTTCGCCAGCACGCGCGTCTTGGTGCACTCGAACCTTCGTCGCTGCACCAGCTCCTGATGCCAGCAGGCCGAGCGTCAACGCGCCGTAATTGTCGCCGATGACGACCACCGGCTCTTCTGCTTCTCGTGCTTGGAGTGCATTCCGGGCAGTCTCGACCAAGAGTCGATCCGCGGCGTCAGCAGCAACCAACTCCGGTGCCTCGAAATCGGGCCACCGGCGTAGCGTGTCAAACGGAAACTCGGTCATGGTCTCGGGCGCCATACGACAACATCTGTGCGACGGCGAACGCGCGTTCCCGAACGAAGAGTCTCAACTTCGCCCTCCGCTCCGGCGGCAAAAACGCGTTTTCCGGGCTGCGCCAACAAAGCATCCGCCAATGCGCTTTCCAGTTCCCGAACACGTGTCCGCAGTGAGACAACGGCATCTTCGAGGTCGAGAACGCGTCGAATTCCTTCGAGCGAGAGTCCCTCGTTGCTCAGCCGCTGCACCTCTCGCAGTTTTGCGACGTCACGCAGGCTGTAGCGACGACTTTGACCTGCGGTACGTCCCGGTTGCACGAGGCCCAGACGGTCGTACTGGCGAAGCGTCTGTGGATGCATGCCGGCAAGTTCTGCAGCCATCGAGATGGTCAGAATTGGTTGGAGCTCGTCGATCGTCGTCACGAGTGCCTCCCCTATGTGCGCTTTGCCTTGGCGAGCAAGTCTGCCCGCGGGTTCTCGGTCGGGGCAACCTCGGCGAATTTATCCAGCGCTTCCGCAGCGGCTGAATCGAGGTGAGCCGGAACGGCTACCTGCACTTCTGCCAGCAGATCTCCCGATGCCTTGTCTGTTTTGACGCCTCGGCCCTTGACGCGAAGGATGCGCCCACTTGGCGTACCCGGTGCAACCTTGAGCTTCACAATCTCACCGTCGAGTGTGGGCACCTCAATCGTCGCGCCCTTCACGGCCTCGACGAAGGTGATCGGCACGACGAGTCGCATGTTGAGACCATCCCGCTCAAAAATCGGATGCTTACCGACCTTCACGGTAAGAACAATGTCGCCGGCAGCACCGCCACCGTCGGGCGAAGGATGTCCTTTGCCGCGAAGTCGGATCTTCTGTTTGTCGGCGACTCCCGCGGGAATCTTCGCCTTTACCGTGCGGGTGCCGACGTTGAGCGAGATTGTTTCGC
>JBFYOK010000168.1:0-13263 GCA_041303845.1 Microbacteriaceae bacterium
GTTGTACCGAATGAACTCACAAGGTGCTGTTCTCGAAGCGGCGCGCGCCGCTTCGAGAACAGCACCTTGTGAGTTCATTCGGTACAACACTGCGATCTCTTTCGCGGGCATGCCTCGCGAGATTTCGGAGACGATTTTGCGAGCCACGGCTTTGGCCTCAGCAACGTCGTCGGCATAGGTATCGATGACGGGGGCATCACCAGAAACCTTCTCCGTCGTCAGCGAGATTGCCCCCGGTCGATCTCGCATGACGTGGTTTGCGACAGTGACAATCGGGGCAGTTGATCGGTAACTCGTCTCGAGCCGAACAACTTTTGCGTCCGGGTACGTTGACGGGAACTCGAGTAGGTAGCGGCTGGATGCTCCCGTGAACGTGTAAATCGTTTGGCTCGCGTCACCCACAACGCAAATGTCGCGCCGGTCACCGAGCCAGAGCGAAAGCAAGTCGTGCTGGAGCGGCGAGACATCCTGGTACTCGTCGACAACGAAGAACCGATAGCGCTCACGAACCTCCATCAGAGCGGACTCCTCGGTAGCAAGCATGCCTGCCGTGAGCAAAAGCACGTCTTCAAAATCGATGCTGCGACGCTCATCCTTGACGCGTTCATATTCCTCGTGAACCGCGAGGAGCTGCTCAATCGTCACGGCGCCAATCTTCGGACGCGTCGACACGATTTCGGCGTACTTTTCGAGTGTGAGGTTGGATACCTTGCGCCATTCAATGTCGCTGGCGATGTCGCGCAAGACGCCCTTATCGGCACGAAGACCGACGGCCCTGCTGACCTCGCTCAGGAGCTGAGCTTTCCCGCCCATCACGCGAGGCGTTTCGCCGCCCACGACGGTCGGCCAGAAATGTTGCAGTTGACGCAGAGCGGCTGCGTGGAAAGTAGAGGACGTGACGTTGCCAACGTTGAGTTGCCTCAGTCGAGTTTTCATTTCGCCCGCTGCTCGCACTGTAAAGGTGAGCGCCAAAACGCGCTCCGGCGAGTAAGCGCCGGTGCTGATTCCGAAAGCAATTCGTTGCGTGATGGTCCTCGTCTTGCCTGTTCCAGCGCCGGCGAGAATACACACGGGTCCGCGAAGTGTGCGCGCCGCCTCGAGTTGCGCATCGTCCAGCCCGGCGAGAATATCGTCCGCCCGCGTCGGAAGTGAGTTGTTCATTTGCCGTGCGCCCTAGCGTTTGCCATGCCACATGTCGTCCTGGTCGATTGGTTCGCCCAGCCACTTTTCCAAGAGCGAACGAGCAATCGACGTTCGACCGGGCAAGACGATGTCATCGAGCGAGGCGCGCAACTCATCCCGGGTAAACCAGCGAAGGGACAGGATCTCCTCGCCGTCAGGTCGCAAAGCCTCTGCGTTGTGTCCTGCTGTGAGCTTCGCCGAAAAACCAACCATGAGTGAAGCCGGAAACGGCCACGGTTGCGAGCCCAGATAAGTCGGATTCTCCACGGTGAGTCCCGACTCTTCGAATACTTCACGGATGACCGCAGCCTCGAGAGATTCCCCCGGGTCGACGTAACCGGCGAGCAACGAAAATCGATTGGATTCCCACATCGCGTTGTTCCCCAGTACGACCCGATCTTGCTCATCTGTGATGAGAACGATCACGGCGACATCGGTTCGAGGAAAAATCTGGGAGTTTGAATCGGTCGATCGCACCCATCCGGAGCTGGTCGGAGCCGTCGGTTCACCGGTCGTTGGTGAATAGGCGTGGCTCGCGTGCCAGTTTGCGAGCGCAAGAGCTTGCGTGAACAGCCCCGTGTCAAGGTCAGGCATGACGTGCCCCCAAACACGCAGGTCCAACCATTCGGTGCCAACTTCAGGTTCATAATCCAGATGTGACGGCATGACCACCGCAAGGAAACTCGAACCGACATCCGTGGATCGCCCGAGGTAGAGCGCATTCTCGAAACTCATGCCAAGTTTCTCGACGTCGGCAACCTCGAAGTATGCGAGCGACGTCTGGTCATCCGTCGTCGTACGACCCACAGCTCGACCGTTGCGCAACACAATAACTCTCGTCGTCGAGTCAGACCACACGCGCTCGAGGTGGCCTTCTGAGGCGCGCCTAGCCGAATCTCGATCGTGCGCATGGCGCGCCAAATTCAGCGAGGATGCGAATGCGTCGGACATAACCACCTGAATTTCCGCCGGTGACCTGTCGCGCGGGACGCGTGGCGTTAGGCGGGATTGAACGGGATGCGTCTTAGCCTTGGGTCATGGCTAGAACTCATCTCACTCTAGCGGCGCTCGTTTCGTCGGCCATGGACGGCTTCAGCCCCGCATCGTCGCGCGATTATGCCTCGGAGATTCATGACGACGTGGATGCTGCCGTCATCGAGGATCATGCGGGCATGGCAATCGTGGTCGAAGTTCCTCGAACGGGTGCCGCCGATTCGCAATTGCGAACCGAAGCCCGCGCACTCGACGCCTTGACCGCGGGTGTGCGTTCCGTTCTTCCGTTCGACGTTCCTGCCATGATTCAGCAAGCCAAAGTCGGCGATGGTGTTGCCCTCATCACAACCTTCGTTCCAGGCGTTCCGCTGACCACAGCGATGTTGCGCGGGCGTGCCGTCTTGTGTGCCTCAATTGGGCGTGCAACAGCCGCCATCCACGAGCTGCCAACGTCGATTGTTTCTGGTGCGGGCTTGCCAACCATGTCGGCGATGGATTCTCGAATTCAGGTTCGTGACGTTGTTGCCCGAGCCAGACAGACGAACATGTTGCCGGGCCCGCTTGCCACGCGTTGGGAAAATGCAATTGACAACGATGGGCTCTGGCAATTCGAACCCGTTGTCGTTCACGGATCCTTCACCTCGGACGCGTTACTCGTGCAGGGTGACAGCGTGACCGGAGTGATTGGCTGGCACTCGCTTCGCGTGGGAGATCCGGCGCGCGACATGAACTGGCTCATCAACGCTGACGACGAAGCACGCGTGTCCGTATTCGACGCATACGTCGGGATTCGGTTGCAGAGCGTGGACCCAAACCTGATGCAGCGGGCAAATTTGTATAACGAGATTGATGTTGCTCGCTGGCTTTTGCACGGCATTGACAAGAAATCATCAGCAATCGTTGACGATGCAGCCGTGATGCTCGACCAGCTCGTCGCGATGGTGATGTCAGACGATGATGCTCCCATCGTGCAACCCGACACTGCGGTGCTCGACGTCAATGAGGTCGAGGTGCTTCTCGAAGAAACTCCCGTCTACCGCCCACTAGGAACGATTAACGAATAGAGCGCTTCACGACGCTCGCCCACTGCTCCGTCAGCTCTGACTCAGAATAAAGTCGGTCCGGACGCAGGATGACGTCATCAGCAACAAAGTAGAACGCGGCGTCGATGGTTTCCGGTTCGATTCCTGCCCAACGGGAATAGGCAAGGCGGTACAGCGCCAACTGAGTTTGCTTCAACTCATAGTCCGCGTCGTCTTTCGGCGGGAGCCCGGTCTTCCAATCGACAATTTCGATTCGCTCCGAACCGTCAGCTGCCACACGACGATAGACGGCATCAATTTTGCACACCACCGTCACGCCGGCAAGAACGATGTGAATTTCGCGCTCGACATCAATGGGTTGAAGATCTCCCCACTCCGATGCGATGAACGTCTTTTGAAGGGCGGCGAGCTTCGCCAGATCGATGGGTCCCTCGCGAACCAGTTCATCGTCGTCACCGTTTTCGAGCGCTTCGAGTAGGTCACCCGGTGTCGTCATCGCGGCAGCCGCTCGGTGCTCGACCCATTCGTGAAAGACCGTCCCCAGAATCGTTGCGCGGTAGGGCTGCTGAGGCATGGGGCGACGGATATTCGCCGCGACATCCGCCGGGTCTGATACGAAGTCTTTGAACTTTGAGGCGGCGATTCGACGTGGGAGGGGCAAAAACACATCCGCGCGCTGCTCGTCTCGCTCAGCCAACAAGAGCTCAATGGCTTGATCAAAGGACGTTGACGATGCGGGTGTTGCGGAATTCACCGCGTGTGCCGCGGAAACGATGCGCGCTTCGCGAACATTGCCTTTTTCTGTACCAAATGGAGCACGTGGCCAGAGCGTCGAATTAGATTCGTCGGCGAGTGGGTTCTTGTCAGGATTCTCAATCTCGGGAATCGCGATCTTGGCAATGCCACTGTTGAGGATTTCCTCAAGAAAAATGCTCGGTTTACGCGGCTTGACCTGCGTGTTCCAGAACGAGCCAGAGAGCAAGAGGTCCTTCTCGGTTCTCGTCACGGCAACATAAACGAGTCGGCGTTCCTCAGCGTCAAATCGTGCGCGGACTTTTTCTCGGAATTCCTTGAAACGTTCAAACAGGTCGTCAATCGTCGTTGCCCGTGACCAGTTCCAGGTAGGAAGGTCTTCCGCGTCGCCTCGAAACTCGAAGGGTAAGGCGCCGAATTCTTTCCACGTTTCCGCTCGCGTGCGGTCTCCCGGCAGCTCGTTCTCAACCAATCGAGGAACAGCGACGTAGTCCCACTCGAGGCCTTTCGCCGCGTGAATGGTCACGAGTTGCACGGTGCCCTTTTCCAGTTTGGGCGGGACTGGCGAGAGTTTTTCGCGTCGCTCGACCTCGCGGAGCCACCCCAAGAAGGAACCGAGCGTGGCACGATCCGTGGTCGAAACGAAGTTCGTCAGCGGCTCCATGAACGCATCGAATGCCCCGCGGGCAGACGTTGACGTCGGATTCGCCGAAACCTCAATGTCGAGCAAGAGTTCTTGATAGACGAACGTCACCAGGTCACGAAGGTCAAATGTCGAGTGTTGACGAAGCCGTGCGAAGAATTGGCCCGCTTCCTTGAGCCGTGCGAGACCTTCTTGGCTCAGATTTTCGAAGACCTCGTAGTTCACGGTCGTGAACGCGATGAAATCCAGCGCATCGATGAGAGAGTCGGAGTCTTCCGAAGTGACGGATGCGCGAAGTGCGTCCCGAACATTCGCATCGAGGAGTTGGCGTTTGTGGTCGTGCGAAGAAAGCCACACCGCAACTTTGCGCAACCCCACGAGGTCACGTGGTGCAATCATCCATCGAGGGCCGGCGAGCAACCTCACGAGTTCGGAGTCTGCGGTGGCATCGTGAATGACCCGCAGTGCGCAGACGAGGTCGACTATCGCGGGTTCATCGAGCAATCCGCCGAGGCCGACAACGTGACACGGCACACCGCGCTCTTGTAATGCCGCTCGAAACACGCTCATGGTGCGCGACGCGCGAAACAGCATGGCCGCGGTGGGTTCTTCCGATTCGGGGCCCGGACTTCGGGTCTTCGTCCCGTCGGAATTGATGCCCAACCGTTCGGCAAACCATTCCGCAGTCGCTTCCGCTTCGGCAAAAACCGTTTCCGAAAACTGGATGTCGATTGGGCCCTCTGCGGCACCGGGCTTGGGCTTGAGCGTCTCGACGAGAATCGGACTTGCGGCAGTCAGCGGCTCGACGTAGCGGTTCGCCGCACGCAGAACATCCACAGGATTTCGCCAGCTCGTGCTGAGTGCAAACGGTGTCGTTCCCGCAGTCACACCAAAGTCGCGATCGAATTGAGCCATGTTCGTCGCACTGGCACCGCGCCATCCGTAAATGGATTGATGTGGATCACCGACGGCCATAACGGGCGAGCCCGCGAAAACAGTGGTGAGCAGGCGTGTCTGCACCACAGACGTGTCTTGATATTCGTCGAGCAAAACAACCTTGAATTGAGCGCGCAAGTCTGACACCACTGCGGGCGTGGATTGGCAAATCTGAAGTGCGAATCGAACCTGGTCGCTGAACTCGATGAATCCTCGGCTTCGCTTGACGGTGTCGTACTGTTGTGCCAGTCGCACAAGCACGGGAAGCGAATTGGCATAGGCCACGCTTGACTCAAAGTGCTTCTGGGAATCGGCTTTGCTAGCGGTGCCAACCAACTTCGCAAACGCCTCTTGCATTTTTTCGCCGTAGGCAATGACGGCTTGAGGGTCGGCCACATTGTCATTGAGCGCTCGGCTGAGGTCCAGTAAGCCTCCGGTGATGTCATTGACCTTCTTGTCGAGGTCAGGCAAGTCAACATCAGTCGAACCACGCGCCACGTCTCGGGCAATTTGCCACGCGGTCGCGTCACCGATGACGGTCGCGTCGGGATCGAGCCCGATGTGAATGGCGTACTGACCGTAGATGCGGTTGGCAAACGCGTTGTACGTGCTCACGGTCACAATGTTGAGGTCGTCGTCGGTGTCTCCGGGCACAAGTCCCTTTGCCGCCAGTGTCGCGATTCGAGTGCGAATGCGAGCGGCCAACTGACCCGCGGCCTTGCGTGTGAAAGTGAGTCCGAGCACTTCGTGTGGGGCGACATAACCATTAGCCACGAGCCAGACCACGCGTGCCGCCATCGTTTCAGTCTTGCCACTGCCTGCGCCGGCAACGACAAGTGCCGGCTCTCGGGCCGACTCAATGATGCGTGCTTGCTCGCTCGTCGGCGGATGCGGCTGCTCGAGTATCTGCGCGAGCTCGAGCGCAGAATACTTCGGCTTGTCTGACATGCCACGAGGTTCCCAGGTCATTCGGTCACCGCCCGAACCAGGTGGATGCGGTACTCATATCGACTCGCGAACTCCCCGCGCTCCTCGGACTCAAAGAGTCGACCGACGAACGCGGTGCCCGCCATTCCTCGAGCTGCCGCGCGGATTCGCGCTTCAGCCTTCTCAAAGAACTCAGCGTCGCCGGCCGCTTGAGGTCGTTCCGTGTACGGACGTTTCGCTGTTGGCTCTGCAGCAAAGATCAGCTTTGCGCCACCCGACGGGGCGTCTGTCGGAACACCGTCGATTGCGTTGACGTGAACCGCAAGTTGATAACACGTGAGCTGACCGTTCATCGGCAAGTCACTCACTTTGATGTAACTCTTGCCGGTCTTGAGGTCTGCGATAACAATCGACCCGTCGGCACGTTGCTCTACCCGGTCGATTTTGCCCGAGACGGTTACCCGAATTGGACCGGACTCGTTTGCGTTTTCTGCGGTCGGGTCGACGGGCTCATCCACATCAAGGACGATTTTGAACGCGCCCTCGTTGCTCACGAGTTGCGAACCCGCGCGATCAAAATCGGAAAGATATGCGGCAATTGCGTCGGCAAGCTTTCGAGCACGCTTGTGTTCGACCTCGGATTGCCATTGCGCCTCAAACGCGGTGGACAGTTCGGGCCAGTGTTCGTCAACCACGGCCATGAGTGAATCACCGGAAACCTCACCTGTTGTCACGTTGGCGGGCGCGACCTCTTCCATGGCCGAGTGGAGAAGAGTTCCGAGTCCGCTCGCCGGTGTCTTTTGGCTCGACACGATTGAGTCGATGAACCACACGAGTTGGTCGCTCTCCCAGGACTCTAATTTTGACGGAGACAGTGAGACGCGCTCGTTCTCGTTGAGCGGATCAACAATCATCTGGTGTGTGGACCAGTCCCGTATCCCCAACCAGGTGCTCGGATGCGCTCCAGCAACCTCCGCGTCGGCTAGCCGCTTCAATGCCGAGGCAAGCTCGGTCGCGTCACCGTGGCCTGCGACGAGTTGGCGGCGAAGGTAGCCAACTAATCCCCGGAGTGACAGCGAGTGCTCCGCCTTGATTCCGTCGGCGTCGTCGGCGACAGCGCGATTCGCTGCCCTCGCAAAGTACGGCGAGGGCAGATCGTCTTCGCCATCGTGTGCGCTCACCACGAGAAGATTTCGCGCACGCGAAACAGCCATGGCCATCATGCGTTTCTCGTCGTCGCTCACCTCGCGGCGCGTATCAATCGTCGTGGCATCCTGTGCGCGCAAGTGACGCACCAACCGCTGCGGAAAAAGCAGACCGCCCCGCGGGCGGAGATTTGGCCACACGTTTTCTTGCACGCCAGCTACGACCACGACATCGAACTCCGCACCAATCACGCCCGATGGGGTCGACACGAGCACGCTGCCAGTTTCAGCCTGGCGAGCAAGCGAATCTTCAGGCACGTCGGCGCGCTCAAATTCGGTGATGAATTGATCTGCCGGAGCATCGGGTTGCCGCTCAACGAATCGTCGAGCCGACGTGAACAAGGCAATGACGGCGTCAAGGTTTCGATTTGCCTCGTCGGCCGCGATGCCGGAAGACAGTGCTGCCTCACGCCACGGCTTCGCAAGTCCGCTTCGATTCCAAACGGTCCAGAGAATTTCTTCGATGGTTGCGCCGGCTTTTGCGTCCGCACGAATCATTCCCAACGTTTCGGCAAACCGGGCTGCTCTTCGTGCTGGACCAAAGTCAAAATCGGCAAACATGCCCGGATTGAGTAAGGCATCGACAATCGCATCGCCACCGGGGCTGGGGTTGCCTTCTGCCAACCGGTCATGTCGAAACGCGAGGCGCAATCGGCGAAGTTCGAGGGCACTCAGGCCACCGAATGGGCTCGTGAGCACGTCGGCGGCGTTATCGCGATCGATGGTGACACGACCCAGGGCCATCTTGACGACGGTCATCATGTCTCGCGTCACGGCGTGCTGTTGAAGCGAAATCTCGCTGACGAGCGAGCGCGTGGGCACATTCACCACAGCCAGTCCGCGAGCATAACTCGACACCAGGGCGCCGTTTCGAGTGATGACCGCCATGCGATTCCACGGAACACCAGACTCGAGATGCTGTTGTCGCAGGATGTGCGCGAGAGCACCGATCTCATTCGTTCTCGTGTCACGCAACACACTGATGACATTGGAACGCCGAGCCGCATCGGATAAATCATCACTCGCCTGCGCCGCGCGCTGACCCACGACCAGAGCGTTTCCCATCGTCGTGAACGCGGTGACGACATCGCGAATCGCCGCACCGTGGCGGTGCACGGTTGAGAGCGTAATTTGTTCGACCGCAGAGACGTCGAGGCCGAGGTCACTCGCCGTTCGCCCGAGAAATTCGGGGATGGCTCCGCGGAAGGTCGTTGTCGACTCGTCGGGGTCACCCAACACCACCACCGCGACGCCACGCTGCGCGAATGCACGGAGCAGAGCAATCACGCCTGCTGTTGCCTCTTGAGCATCGTCGAGAATGACGAGTTTGACGTGGGCGAGAACGTTGCGGTCGGAGAGAGCACCCGCTGCAACGGCGAGAAGTTCGGATGCATCGAAGTGATCCGGTCGAGCTTGCGACACGACGTCTCGGTAGGTCGACCAAAAGCGTGACGCTGCTTCCCACGCGGGAAGCCCAAGTTCATGACCCAACGCCGCGAGATCGGTTGGGGTCAGTCCGTGTTCTTGAGCACGCCCGAACAACTCGCGAAGTTCCGTGCGAAAAACGCGACGAACACGAACGTCATCGTGGAGTTCGTCCGGCCAATTTCGCTGCCCGTCTCGAATCTCGCCCGCAAGCAGTTCGGTGAAGATGGTGTCTTGCTCTGCACCCGTGAGAAGACGAACCGGATCGAGCTCTTGAGCAATCGCTTGCTCGGCCGCGATGGAGAACGCGAGCGACATCGGCGTTCGCGCTCGCGCACCAGACGCCGCCTCGGTCTCGTCACCGGTCGCGAGACGTGCTGAGATTGCGTCACGCAGCCGATTCGCCGCAAGGCGATTGGGCGTCAGCACGATGATGTCGTCAGCCGACCATCCCTCAGCCATGACACGACGAGCGACAAGTTCAATAGCCACACTGGTTTTGCCCGTACCGGGTGCGCCAACGATGACGGCGCTCGCACCGGGATCAAGCGCCAACACGCGTTGCTGACTCGCATCAGGATGCACGCATGAGAGCCCGACGGGGTCGGGAGCGGTGAATCCTGCAATGGCCATCTATGTACCATAACGAGCAGGTGTGACATCGTGTCCGACAGGTGGCGTAATCTTAAGTTTCTAGAGCTTTTTGAGAGAGGTCATCGTGGAAATTCGCATCGGAATTGTCAACGCATCGCGCGAGTTGAGCTTCGAAACGTCGTCAACCGCTGCTGAAATTGAGGCTGCCGTCGCGGCAGCCCTCGCGAGCGCCAATGGTTTTCTGAGCCTCTCGGACAACAAGGGCAAGACGTACATCATCCCAACTGCCACTCTCGGATTCGTCGAGGTCGGTGACGAGGCAGAGCGTCGAGTGGGGTTTGTCGCCTAATGTCGAACGAAATCTTCATCAATCTGATTGTCGTTTTTTCGGCGGCTCTTTCGGTCGGAACGATTGTTCGTTACGTTGTACCCGGCCGAGTCAAGCACGGTCTCTTGCTTGTGCCGGCTTTCGCGATTGTGTTCGCCCTGCTCGTCTGGGAAATCAGCGTTTGGTCGGGCCTGCCGGCCGAGTGGACTCAGCTCGCTTGGCTCATTCTGCTGGTGCTGACCGCGGGGGTCACTGTCTGGTTCGCGCTGTGGATTACGCGTCGACGTGACGCCGAAGATGCGGCAGCGCTGAACTCGGCTCTCGCCGGTATTCGCACCCTCTAGGTCTGCGGCGCCTAAGCCGTAAGTCCGAGCGCGTCCATGCGGCGCGTGTGCGCTCCGAGCAGGTCGGTAAATACCGGCTCGATACGACGATGGATGCCCTCGGCTGAGTCGGACGCTGCAATCGCACTGCGCGCCACGAGCTGGGTGTCTCCAACGAGACGCCTGCCCCACAATGCCAGGCGTGCGCCGAGGTCGGGGTCGGATGCCATTCCGTCGCGCAACGCGTCGAGAATCACGTCGTCGCTTCCGGGGGTAGTCAGCACCTCACGCACGCGGGCCGCGACGCCGCGAGGAAGTCCGCCAACCAGTCGGGCGAAAAAGTCGTCAAGGAACCCAGCCGTGATGTAGACGCCAAGCAGTGTCTCGTACCAGTCACGGCCTCGCGTGAGCATGCCGAAGCGATCAATGGCTTGCGTGAAGGGTTGCATCGCAACGGCGGGATTTACCTTCTTGTTTCGCAATTCGGCAACCAGACCCTGGTGTTTTGCGAGCGCCTCACCCGCAACGATGGAGATGCCCTCTTTCAGTTGCAAGTTGGGCGCTTCCGTCACGGCACGACTCAGTGATTCAAAAACCGCGAGTTCGAGGTATGCCGTCTGACCGAGGAACGAGACCAGGTCGGGCGTGAGGTCGGACAGGTCGATGCGATTCGTTGCATCCGCATCATCGGCGCGACCACCGAGAACGGGTACTGCCACCTTGCGACGTCGTCCGAAGAGCCACTCAAACACGTGTCAACCCTATTCCCAATCGACCGCACGGCGCACAGCGTAGGATGGTCAGCGACGCAAGAGCCGCTGGAGCTCTCGCACTACGCCTCACTCGGTATGCATGACGGGCGTAGACCCCTCTAAACCGATAGGCAATTTGTGCTTTTTTCAGACCTCAATATCGAACCGGACATCATCGAGGCGTTGACCTCCAAGGGGATCTCCGAACCGTTCCCGATTCAAGAACAAACGATTCCGCTCGCCCTCAGTGGCCAAGACATCATTGGTCAGGCAAAAACGGGAACCGGCAAGACATTTGGCTTCGGCCTCCCCCTCATCCAACGTCTCGGTCTCGATCCCGAACCTGGCGTCAAGGCACTCGTGGTTGTGCCAACCCGTGAATTGTGCGTTCAGGTGACGGAAGACCTCGAACTGGCAACGTCGAATCGCAAGACAATGGTCGCCTCCATCTACGGCGGCAAGGCATATGAAGGTCAGATCGAACAGATCAAGGCGGGCGCGCAAATCATCGTTGGCACGCCGGGGCGTCTGATTGACCTCGCTAACCAGAAAATCTTGTCGCTCGCCAACGTGCAAGAAATTGTCTTGGATGAGGCAGACAAGATGCTCGACCTCGGATTCTTGCCCGATGTCGAGAAGATCTTCTCAAAGGTGCCGGCTATTCGCCACACCATGTTGTTCTCAGCGACCATGCCCGGACCGATTGTCACCTTGGCCCGTCGCTTCATGAGCAATCCAATTCACATTCGCGCCACCGACCCCGACGAAGGCCTCACGCAGGCGAACATCAACCACCTCGTCTACCGAGCACACGCGCTCGATAAGGACGAGGTGATTGCGCGCATCCTGCAGGCCGAGGGTCGCGGCAAAACCGTCATCTTTACCCGCACAAAGCGCGCGGCGTCGCGTCTCCAAGAGGAGCTGGCCGACCGCGGTTTTCCTGCCGTCGCCGTTCATGGCGACATGAGCCAGGAAGCTCGCGAGCGTTCGATGGCCGCATTCAAGGCCGGCAAAAAGGACATCATGATTGCCACCGACGTGGCCGCCCGCGGTATCGACGTCGACGACGTGACGCACGTGATCAACCACACGATTCCCGAAGACGACAAGACCTACCTGCACCGTGCGGGTCGAACGGGTCGCGCCGGCAAGACAGGCATCGCTGTGACATTCGTCGATTGGGATGACCTGCACAAGTGGGCGCTCATCAATCGCGCGCTCGAGTTCGGACAACCCGAACCCACCGAGACGTACTCATCATCACCGCACCTGTACTCCGATCTCAACATCCCGGCAGGCACGAAGGGCCGCTTGAAGTCGACCCCTCCAATGAAGGGCAACGATCGTCCTTCCGGCGACGAGCGCGGATCATCCCGAGGAACTGGTGCTGCAAAGTCTTCAGACGGCACATCGCGACCCCGTCGTGTGAACAACCCGCCAAAGCATTCGACGCCCGCGTCGGACGCATCGGGGACCGGAGCCCACGACGGCGGCGGCAGTGAACATCACTCGGGCAACAATCCGACCCGCAGTCGCAGTCGCCGACGCGGACCGGGACTGAGCAGCTAGACCTGACCTGAAAAGGGCGAGGCTAGGAGGCCGACGGCGGATAGACCGGCTCGGCCCCTGCGGACCCACTCGTACCGCGCGCGCTCTCAATGAGTCGCTGCAACATTTCTTCTGACGTCGTGTCGTCGCCAGGACGATTCACTTTGCGGTCGCCGTGATAATCACTCGCGCCCGTCACGATGAAGTCGAGCTCTCGCTGATACTCCCAGAGCGTGGCGAGGGCGTGGGGGTTGTTTCGTTTGTTTTCCTGATGATCGAGTTCGAGGCCGCCAAGCCCCGCGTCGAGCATGAATTGCAGGTTGCGCTTGGGCATCGTGTGTTCCGTGCGCGCGCACGGGTGAGCGAGTATGGGCACGCCTCCGGCGCCTCGCACCAAGTCGATGGCCTCCATGATGTCCATCTTTTTCGCCGTGGGAATGTAATAGTCGCTTCCGGGGAAGAGGATGCGCGTGAACACGTCGTTCGTATCCACCGCGTGCCCCCGGTTGATGAGCGCCTGAGCGATGTGCGGGCGTTGCGGAGGCGCACCATTCGCAATCTCGAGAACCTCATCAAACTCAATGTCGAAGTCGCGTTGCAAGAGTTTGACC
>JBFYOK010000169.1:0-14684 GCA_041303845.1 Microbacteriaceae bacterium
CGCACTCGCGCCGGAATCAGCGATGCGACGAGACCGACAGGATCGTTTCTCTTTCTGGGACCGACGGGTGTGGGCAAAACGGAGCTCGCCAAGGCGCTCGCCGACGTGCTTTTTGATGATGAAAAGGCCATGATCCGCATCGACATGAGCGAATACGGTGAGAAGCACTCCGTTTCACGACTCGTCGGTGCGCCTCCCGGGTACATCGGATACGAATCGGGCGGTCAGCTGACTGAGGCGGTACGCCGCCGACCGTATTCGGTCGTGTTGCTTGACGAGGTTGAGAAGGCACACCCCGAAGTCTTCGATGTGCTCTTGCAGGTGCTTGACGATGGTCGCTTGACGGATGGTCAGGGCCGCACGGTCGACTTCAGAAACACAATTCTCATCCTCACCTCGAATCTCGGAAGTCAGTTTCTCGTCGACCCCGACTTGTCGTGGGACGACAAGGAACGCGCGGTCAACGAAGTCGTCCGCCAGGCGTTCAAGCCAGAGTTCGTCAATCGACTCGACGACATCGTGGTGTTCTCACCACTATCGAAAGAGGACCTCGGTTCGATTGTCGAGCTGTACATCGATCGTCTGCAGGTTCGCTTGGCAGAGCGTCGACTCGAGCTCGCCGTCACGCCGGCGGCTCGGCTGTGGCTCGGCGAGCGAGGCTACGACCCGATTTATGGAGCACGTCCGTTGCGTCGTCTGATGCAGCACGAAATCGACGACAAGCTCGCGACCGGCTTGTTGTCGGGCACCATTCGTGACGGCGACCTCGTTCGCGTGGACGTAGCCGGAGACGTGTTGTCCGTCGCATCCGATGGAGCCCGTCCGGTCTTCGATGCCGGGGACGAGGATCCGTTCATCGAAGCAGAAATCGTCGACGACGGGGAATAGCAATCCCTGCGCGGAGGTTACGGTAGGGGATGCGCGTGATGCGCTCATCCCCTCTCTCAGACTCTAGGAATGACATGTCGAATCGAACTGCTGAAACATCTGTTGCCATCACGCCTGTGCAGGCGGAGCGCTGGAGCCCACGGTCGTTCGATCCCGAACACACGCTGAGCTTTGCCGACTTGGCGGCGCCGTTTGAGGCGGCTCGCTGGAGCGCGTCCGCGAACAACATCCAGCCGTGGCGGTTTCTCGTAGCTCTGCGCGGTGACGAGCTGTGGCAGACGATTATCGACTCTCTCGCTGGCTTTAACGCGGCGTGGGCACACACTGCCTCGGCAATCGTGCTGAACATTGCCATTGAAGAAAACGCGGAGGGCAAGCACAACGCGTGGGCGCGATATGACCTGGGTCAGGCGGTCGCTCACTTTTCCGTTCAGGCACACGCCGACGGGTTGATGGTGCATCAATTCTCGGGCTTCTCCCGGGATGACGTGGCAGCAAAGATTGGCCTCCCAGCGGGACAGACCATCATTTCGGCCGCAGCCGTGGGGCGACTGGGTGACCCGGATGCCCTGGGCGACGCCATTGCTGAGCGCGAGCGCGCTGCCCGCGAGCGGAAGCCACTCAACGAAATCGTGCAGCTCGGGGCCTAGGCGACCGCGACGGGCGGTATCTGTTTAGGCGACCGCAGCCTTGATGGCGTCAGCGAACGCGTCAACGTCGTCTTCTGTGGTGTCCCACGCGCACATCCAGCGGACTTCGCCGGTGGCGTTGTCCCAGTCGTAGAAGCGGAACGTTTTGCGTAGTTCGTCGGCGACGCCCGGGGGCAGAATCGCGAACACTCCGTTTGACTGCGTGGGGTTTGTGAACGTTACTCCAGCCGTGCCCTCGAGAGCGGAGCGCAGGCGCGAAGCCATCTTGTTGGCGTGCGTGGCGGAGCGAATCCACAGGTCGCCTTCGAGCATGGCAATGAGCTGAGCGGATACGAAACGCATCTTCGACGACAACTGCATGTTCATCTTGCGCAGGTAGATAAGCCCGTTCACGCGCTCGGGTGACAGCACAACAATCACCTCGGCTCCGAGGAGCCCGTTCTTCGTGCCACCGAAGCTGACGACATCCACGCCTGCATCGCGCGTGAATTCCCGAATCGGAACGCCGAGTGAAGCTGCGGCGTTCGAGATGCGAGCACCGTCCATGTGCAAGGCCATCCCCTTGGAATGGGCATGGTCAGCCAGCGCCTTGACCTCGGCCGGGGTGTAGACCGTACCGAGTTCCGTCGACTGTGTAATCGAGACAGCAGCGGGTTGAGGGTGATGTTCGTCGCCGAAACCGTAGGCCTGCATGTCGACGAGATCGGGTGTGATCTTTCCGTTTTCGTGGGGCACCTGGAGCAGAGCGAAATGGCCAACTGCCTGGGGCGCGACACTCTCGTCGTTGCCTAGGTGGGCAGTCTGGGCGCAGATCACACCTCCCCAACGCGGAAGCAACGATTGCAGACTGAGAACGTTCGCTCCCGTGCCGTTGAACACCGGGAAGATTTCAATACCGACGCCAAAGTGGGTCTCCATGACGTGCTGGAGCTTCTCGGTATAGATGTCCTCCCCGTAGGCGACCTGGTGGCCGCCGTTGGCCGCATGAATCGCCTCGAGCACCTCGGGGTGAATTCCTGCGTAGTTGTCTGAAGCGAATCCGCGCCAGGCGGCATCGTGAAGTCTTTGCATGGGCTAAAGCCTAGGCGCGAATGCCCTTTGTCGACTCGATGACCGGGGCCATCTTGCGTTGGAGTGCTTCGTAAAACATCGAGAGCGGGAACTCGTCGTCGAGGAGCAAGTCGGTGAGTTCGCCCAGTGGCCCGAGCGTTGGAAGTGCATCCGCCCCCTTCGCCCACACGGATGCGGGGTGCGGGGTGAGGGTGCCGGCAACGAGTTGATAGGCCGCGAGCCAGTGGGACACCTTCGGGCGATCGATCGAGCGCCAGTAAAGGTCGTCAATGGCGTCTCCGAGCTCGATGACGGCGTCGGGGAGAGCAACCCAGTCGATGCTGAGTTTGTTGTTCGTCCAGTTCATGACGCCGCGTTGGTGGAGCCACGCAAAGATCAGCTGACCGGCGACGGCGTCATAGTTGCGCACACGCGACCCCGTGATCGAGAAGCGGAAAATTCGATCGAACAACACCGCGTATTGAACGAGACGCGCGTGACGACGAATGTCGGGGCTTGCCGAGCCACCTCGCTCGAGCTTCACGCACTCGCGGAACGCAGTGAGGTCGCACCGCAGTTCCTCGAGGCCGTAGAGAAAGAACGGCATGCGCTGCTTGATCATGAATGGGTCGAATGGCAGGTCGCCTGCCATGTGTGTGCGGTCGTGAATGAGGTCCCACATGATGAATGTCTGCTCGGCCAGTACCTGATCGGTGAGCAGGTCTTCTGCCTCGGGCGGGAGAGTTAGTGACGTGATGTCGACGGCAGCCTCGGTCACCGTTCGAAAGCGTGCCGCTTCACGATCCTGAAAGATAGCGCCCCACGTGAAGTCAGGAACTTCGCGCATGGCAACGGTCTCCGGAAAAAGCACCGCGGAGTTTGTGTCGTAACCCGGCGTGAAGTCGAGAAAGCGCAACGGCAGGAACATCTTGTTTTCGTAAGCGGTGGCTTCGAGCTCTGAGATGAATTCCGGCCACATCACTTCAATAAGAACTGCCTCGACAAGGCGGTTGGTCGAGCCGTTTTGCGTGTACATCGGGAATACGACGAGGTGTCGTGCGCCATCAACACGCTGCGATGCCGGGTCGAATTCCAAAATGGATGCGAGAAAGTCGGGCTCTGCGAAGCCACCATCGACCCAGCGACCGAAGTCGTCCACGACGGCATCGAGGTAAGCGGCGTCGTGCGGAAAGACTGGCGCGAGTGTGCGCACCGACTCTTGAATCGTCGCGACATGGCGACGAGCGGCGTCATGGTGAGATGCGTCCGGGACCGAGCCGTTTTTGATTTGGAGGGCCTGCAACGCGGTTGCGGCTTCCTTCAAGCTGATCCAAGCCGGGTCTGTCGTGATCTCGAGGCGCGCCAATTGAGTCGTCATGGAACGAGGTTACGCGGGAAAGTCAACCAATCAGAATGCCAAGTAAACAGGAGGCTTCCATACTCACTATTTATGCCGTGGGGGTGGTTCTAAGATGACTTCATGACGTTCACAGTTGCAGGATCCCGATTTCTCATTACCGGTGGCGCGATGGGCATGGGTCGCCTCTATGCCGAACGAGCCATCGCGGATGGCGCGAGCACCATCATCCTGTGGGACGTCAACGAAGACCAGCTCGCGACGACCGTGAAAGAACTCGCGACGACGGTGGGACCGAACCAGAGCCTCGTGCCGATGACCGTTGACATTTCCGACGCGGCGGCCGTCGACAAGGCCAGCGCAATCGTCATCAAGAAACACGGCGGAATCGATGTGTTGATCAATAACGCGGGTGTCGTGACCGGAGCTCTCTTTGTCGACCATGACCCCGCTCGGGGAATCGACCTCACGATGCGCGTCAATGCGATTGCGCCGATGCTGATCACACGCGCATTTCTTCCCGGCATGATTGCGGGCGGGCGAGAGGGCCGTGTGGTCAACATTTCCAGCGCATCCGCCTTCGTCTCCAACCCACGGATGAGCGTTTACGCAGCCAGCAAGTGGGCACTCCTAGGTTGGAGCGACACCGTTCGACTCGAGCTCGAACAGATGAAGGTGACCAACGTCAAGGTGCTCACTGTGTGCCCGAGCTATATCTCCACGGGGATGTTCGCCGGAGCCAAAGGCCCACTTCTCATGCCCATCATGAAGCCGGGCTACGTCGTGTGGCGCGTGTGGACCGAAATGATCAAGGGCAAGAAAAACCTGTTGATCCTGCCAGCCGCGGCCCGGGTTTCGACTTTGGTCAAGGGCATCCTGCCCCAGGGAGCCTATGACTGGGTAGCTGACAAGATTTTTGGGGTGTACCACACGATGGATCAGTTCACCGGTCGAAAGTAAATCGCCTAGCTTCCGAAAGAACCTTCGATGGAGAAGGCCAACACCATCAGGGCGACGACCGCGACGACACCGACCGCGAGGATGCCAGCGAGTGGCACGTACCACGATGGGCGGCGACGAGCGGAAGCGACGATTGTGCCAATGACGAAGGCCAACGCCACGAGGGGGACTCCCCATTGCCACACGGCAATGCCGACAGGAATCGCCATGTCGTTGCAGTTTCGAACGCCACACGAATCCGTGACCATCGGAAGCATGACCGACATGACCTCCAACACACCTGCCGCAGCTACCAGTACCAGCGTGAAAAGAATCGACAGCGTGATGTCAAGGCCACGGTTTCTCATTGTGATGTTCACCTTCTAGGGGGTTAGGGGGGATGTGCAGCGAGAAAAAGGAGAGTTAGCTAGAGAAACATGGGGCGGTCTTCATCGTCGTTACCAACGTTCAGGTCGACAACGACGGGAACATGGTCGCTTGGACCATCCCCTTTTCGCTCGTCCCGCGCGATGTGCGCATCTGCGACAAGTTCGGCAAAAGCTGGGTTGGCGAGAATGAAGTCGATGCGCATGCCTTCGTTGCGGGGGAAGCGAAGCTGCTTGTAGTCCCAGTAGGTGTATCCATCGGGCACGAGGGGCCGAACGACATCGGCGAGACCGATGTTCTCAAAGGCGAAGAATGCGTCGCGCTCCGCTTGAGACACGTGCGTTGATCCAATGAACGCGTCGACGTCCCACACGTCATGGTCATACGGAGCAACGTTCCAGTCTCCAAGCAGGGCGAGCGGTTCGCCGGGGTGTGCGGCAAGCCAGTTGCGCGTATCGGCGGCGAGCGCATCCAGCCACGCCAGTTTGTAGGCGTAGTGCGGGTTGTCGAGTTCGCGACCGTTGGGAACGTACAAACTCCATAGGCGAACGCCCTCGACTGTTGCACCCAGCGCTCGGGCTTCGAGAGGCAACGAGCCGTCGTCGGCTTCCACCCCGAAACCGGGCATGTCTGCAAATCCCACCTGAACATCGGCGATCGGCAGGCGAGATGCAATGGCGACACCGTTCCACTGGTTCAAACCATGGAGCACAACGTCGTATCCGGCGGCCGTGAACTGATCAAACGGGAATTGATTCTCACGGCACTTGATTTCTTGCATGCACACGACGTCAACGTCTTCGCGAACGAGGTAGTCGGCCACTCGCTCTACGCGGGCGCGAATCGAGTTCACGTTCCACGTAGCAATGCGCATGAGTCCAAAGTAGCGGGCAACGGCATCGCTAGGCTGAAGACATGACCGACGCGCGCGCACAGCTCATTGAATTCATCAAATCCGATGCTGTTTTTCACGGAGATTTCACGCTGACGAGTGGCAAGAAAGCCACGTACTACGTTGATTTGCGCAAGGTCAGTCTCGACCACCGTGTCGCACCGTTGATTGGGCAGGTGATGCTCGACCTCATCGACCAGATTCCGGGCGTGGATGCGGTTGGAGGGTTGACTATGGGCGCCGACCCAATCGCAACTTCCGTATTGCACCAGGGTGCGACCCGTGGACGCACCTATGACGCGTTTGTGGTTCGCAAGGAGCCCAAAGATCACGGGCGCGGACGCCAGGTCGAGGGGCCTGATGTCTCGGGCAAGCGTGTCGTCGTTCTCGAAGACACCTCGACGACCGGCGGCTCACCGCTCGCTGCGATTGTCGCCCTCGAAAAGGCCGGCGCCACCGTTGTCGGAGTGTGTGTCGTCGTTGATCGGAACACCGGCGCCAAGGAACGCATTGAAGAAGCGGGGTACCCCTACTTTGCCGCGCTGGGTCTTGCCGATCTTGACCTGGAGTAACGACTTCACGAGGCGAGTCGTATTCATCTCGGTGACGACTCTGGTTGCGCTCGCGGTTGGGGCAGCGGGGTTTTGGCTTGGTCGCTCGAGTTTCGAGGCCGCGTCGCCGATTCCGAGTCCAACCACGTCGCCTTCGCCGTCACCGGTGACGTCACTCGTGCCGGGCACATACAACTGGGATGCCCTGCTGACCGGCAGCTGTCTGGCAACGTTTGCCGGCGCATGGGAGCCCACGTATGACGTCGTCTCGTGCTCGACAGCTCATGCCGCTCAAGTCGTTCGTGCCGGTCAAGTACCCGGATTCACCGCCAGCGCATTTCCCGGTGAAGCTAGCGTTCAGCAGGCTGTGCTCCCGCTCTGCACCGAACCGGGGCTCATCGACGCTGCCACGGCCGCGAATCCAGCACTGAGCTACACGTTTGCTTTTCCTGTTACCGCGCAGCAATGGCGAGAAACTCAAGGGCGCTTCGTGTGTTTCTTGAGTGAGTAATGCCCCTGCACGGCTCCGCAGCAAAAGCCCAGAGGCCTAGGGCTTGAGGAGCAGCTTGCCCGTAGTGCGGCGCGCGGCAAGGTCCTCCTGAGCTTGTGCGGCGTCGGCAAGCGAGTAGCGCCCGCCGATGCGAACATCCAGTCGACCTGATTGCACAGCGTCAACGAGGTCGTTCCAGCGCCACGCACGTTCTTCAGCCGTCTGCAGGTAGTGCGCCAGAGTGGGCCGCGTTATATAAAGCGAACCGCCGGCGTTCAGGCGTTGCAGGTCGAACGCATCGACCGGGCCTGACGCGGCACCAAACAGCACGAGCATGCCTCGCCGACGAAGCGACGCGAGTGATCGATCAAACGTTGCCTTGCTCACACCATCGAAAACCACATCGACGCCAACTCCGTCGGTGAGATCGCGTGCGACGACATCGAAACCCTCGTACCCAATGACGTGATCCGCCCCGGAGGCGCGAGCGAGCGCCTCCTTTTCTGGCGTCGACACAGTCGTGATTACGCGGGCTCCGCGCATCTTTGCCAACTGGATGAGCAGCAAGCCGACCCCGCCGGCACCCGCGTGAATCAGGGCTGTGTGTCCGGGCTCTAGCGGAAAAGTCGAGGTGACGAGATAGTGCGCGGTCATGCCTTGAAGCGGCAGAGCCGCCGCCACATCGATGTCCATGTTCTCGGGAATCGGTAGTGCGGTTTCTGCCGCGACGACAACGTCTGTCGCGTAGGCACCCTGCGATTCGCAGAATGCGACCCTGTCACCAACCGAAAGATGGTCCACGCCTTCGCCGCGGGCAACGATTTCGCCCGCACCTTCGGATCCCGGGATATGGGGCAGTGACACCGGATAAACACCTTGGCGGCGGTAGATGTCGATGAAATTGACGCCAACGGCGTGGGGCCGGACCAGAACCTCACCTCGGCTGGGCACAGGCGTGGGAACTTCTCGAAAGTGCAAAACCTCGGGGCCACCGGGTGAGTCCATCTGGATGGCGTGGGCCATGTCGCTCCCTTGAATGCGTGATTGGTTCGTTCGCTAGCCTAGGCACGTGGACAACCCGACGCACGAAGCGAGCACCGCAGGTGTCGGACCGTGGATTGGTGAATGGCCAGCCGATGCTCACTTTGATCCTGACTTGTTGCGCGATGGTGACACGCGCAACGTGATTGACCGATATCGCTACTGGAGCATGGAAGCGATAGTGGCCGATCTCGACGAGCACCGGCATCCATTTCACGTCGCAATTGAGAACTGGCAGCACGATATGAATATCGGCTCAATCGTGCGTAGCGCCAATGCCTTTGCCGCCGACACGGTGCACATCATCGGTCGTCGGCGATGGAACAAACGCGGCGCCATGGTGACCGATCGATATCAGCACGTGATGCATCACGAGACCGTTGACGAGTTTGCAACCTGGGCCCGGGCTGCCGGTATCTCCATTCTTGCGATTGACAATGTGCCCGGATGCGTTCAGCTTGAGACGTACCGCTTGCCGAAATCATGCGTTCTCTTGTTTGGTCAAGAAGGCCCAGGGCTTTCGCCGGAGGCCATTGCGGCGTCAGAAGCAGTCATCGAAATTACGCAATTCGGCTCAACCAGATCCATAAATGCGTCAGCTGCTGCTGCAGTCGCGATGCACGCGTGGGTCATGCAACACGTTTTCTTCACCGGCTAGACACCGATACCCCCCGGGGTATATGCTGTCACTCAGTATCAACGTGTGGAGGAAAAAATGAAAAACATGTGGAAGATGGTCTCAGGACTCTTGGTCGCGTTCGGTCTTGTTGCCGGGCTGTCGGCCTGTTCGACTCCGGAGAAGGTGGACATTGCGAGCGTGACCGCAGTAATTGATGTTCGCACCCCGGCAGAATTTGCCGAAGGGCACCTTGACGGGGCGCTGAACATCAACCTCGAGTCGGGCAATTTTGCGAGTGAGATTTCTCAGCTCGACCCCGCTGGCACCTACCTCATCTATTGCCGTTCGGGCAATCGCTCGGGTCAAGCCATCGCTCAGATGGAAGCCGCAGGGTTCACTAACCTGACCAACCTCGGCAGCTTTGGTGACGCGTCGGCATCGACGGGTATTCCACTCGTCAAATAGCGCGTTCGCAAACGCCGGAAAATGCCCGCCCAAAGTAGACTTGGGGCGGGCATTTTCCCGTTCGGTCGCGAGGCCTGAATTGTTCCCCGCCCGACTGCACACGAGGAGCTTTGTCCATGCCCGCAATCGTCCTGATCGGTGCCCAATGGGGCGACGAAGGCAAAGGCAAAGCCACGGATCTGCTCGCCGATCGCATCGACTACGTCGTCAAGTTCAACGGTGGCAATAACGCCGGACACACAGTCGTCGTCGGCGATGAGAAGTACGCACTTCACCTGTTGCCCTCGGGCATCCTCACGCCCGGCGTGACACCCATCATTGCGAACGGCGTCGTTATCGACCTCGAGGTTCTTTTCGCCGAGCTGGATGCGCTCAGTGCTCGCGGTATCGACGTGAGCAAACTCAAGGTTTCGGCAAACGCGCACGTGATCACGCTGTATCACCGCACGCTCGACAAGGTCACTGAGCGATTCTTGGGCAAGCGCCAAATCGGCACCACCGGTCGCGGGATTGGTCCAACCTATGCCGACAAGATCAACCGCGTGGGAATCCGCATCCAGGACATCTTCGATGAGGGCATCCTCCGTCAAAAGGTGGAGAGTGCGCTCGAGGTCAAGAATCATCTTCTCGTCAAGATTTACAACCGTCGTGCCGTGCACGCGGATGAGGTCGTCAGCGAACTGTTGAGTTATGCCGAGCGTCTTGCACCCCTGGTGGCAGACACCGCGCTCGAGCTCAATCTCGCGCTCGATGCGAACAAGACGGTGCTGTTCGAAGGCGGACAAGCGACCATGCTCGATGTCGATCACGGCACCTATCCGTTTGTCACATCGTCGAACGCGACCGCGGGCGGCGCCTCGACGGGATCAGGTATCGGCCCGAATCGTGTGGACCGGGTCATCGCGGTCATCAAGGCTTACACAACCCGCGTTGGCTCGGGACCGTTCCCGACAGAACTCTTTGATGAGTCGGGCGAGTTCTTGCGCAAGACGGGGTTTGAATTTGGCACGACCACCGGTCGCCCTCGTCGGTGCGGTTGGTACGACGCCCCTATCGCGCGGTACACCTCGCGAATTAACGGCGTGACTGACTTCGTCTTGACCAAGCTGGATGTGCTGACCGGCTTGACCGAAATTCCCGTGTGCGTCGCGTACGACGTCGATGGAGTGCGCTTCGATGAGATGCCCGTCAACCAAACGGACTTTCACCATGCGACCCCGATCTACGAGATGTTCCCCGGCTGGACTGAGGACATCACAGGCGCTCGAAGCTTCGACGACTTGCCGGCAAACGCGCAATCGTATGTTCGTGCGCTCGAGGCGATGAGCGGGGCACGGTTCTCAGCCATCGGTGTCGGCCCCGCGCGCGACGCGATTGTCGTCTTGCACGACCTTGTTGGTTAGGCCCGCGTCTTTACCTAGACGAAAAGAAGGGCGGCTCCCACCTGAGGTGAGAACCGCCCTTCAGCGTTTTGTGGCTTAGGCCTTGTTGCGACGAAGCCATACCGTCGCAACACCCGCGAGCACCATCACGAGGCTCAGTGCAGTGAGACCGCCGAGCTGTCCCGCATCCACGCCGGTGTTGGCAAGAGAACCTGCCGGCCATTCGATGGTCCGGGCCTCGTCTTCGGTCAGTGCGACTCCGGGCCATGCCTGGAAACCGTACAACTTGCCTCCGGGAACACCTTCATGGGAGCCACCGGCGCTCTCGGGCTCTTCCTGGAACAACCGCAGGATGCTGCCCGCGCCAGATGCTGCAGCTACGAAGTAGTTGGTCGCGGAGTCGTCGTACGTTAGTGCGTTCGCGAATCCGTTGGCATCCTTCATGTATACCGTGAGAAGACCCGACGAGTCGCGAGTCACCGTCATCGTGACAACCTCACCTACTGCGTATTCGACCGATCCGTCGTTGTAACCCGTGCTGATAAGAACGGGGCCGTTGCCGTAGTAATAGATACCGTCGTCATATGCGAGGTCTCCGTAGTCAATGAGCTTGGTGTAGCACGCGTCGGGGCAATCTTCTTCATCAGAAACACCAGAAACCGAGAACTTCATCGAGTAGCTGAATGTGGAGCCAAGCGGAGCCGGCGTGTACAGCACGATGCCACCGCCATTGCCTTGCGATGTTGTCCAGGTCCAGTAGTTGCCCTCAGCGTCTGTGCCGAAGCTGGAAGAGTCGTTGCACAGGTCTTCGATGCCGGGCGACGCACACTGCGGGGCCGGTGTCAGCGTGCTTGTGCCAGCTTTGTCAGTGAAGTCATTCGCCATCGTGAAGCTGTAGCTGCTAGCGGGCGTCGCCGCGAGTGCTGGCGCACTCAGTCCAACGAGTGCGGTGGTTGCCACGATACTTGCGGCAAAAAGCAAATTCTTGTTCATCGTTCTCCAGTTTCGTTGCCCAACAACAAGTGGGCGATCATAGAAGAATTGTATAGCAAAACAGGGTCGAAGGGACGACTATCGCTCGCGATTACATGACTCGGGGGCTCACGCCCCCGGAGGTGTGCGGGTCTTGTGGGGTTTCAGCCTGAGCGGTTCGCTATTCTCAACACATGAGTGAAGATGACGCCATGCCGCAGATTGATGAGGATGTGCGGGCGGAATTGTCGAACATCCGTCAAAGCATTGACAACATCGACGCAGCACTCATCAACCTGCTTGCCGAGCGATTCAAGTTCACGCAGAAAGTCGGGCGCCTCAAGGCTGAGCATGACCTTCCGCCGTCGGACCCGGATCGCGAGTCACGTCAGGTGGCTCGCCTTCGCGCTTTAGCTCTCGAGGCCGACCTCGACCCAGCATTTGCCGAGAAGTGGTTCAACTTCGTTGTTTCCGAGGTCATTCGGCACCACGTTCGGATTGCAGAAGAAGGGTAAGCTGACGATCATGAAGATGAAGAGTGTTCTTGTTGCCGTTGTTTCCCTCGGGCTCCTCGCCTTGTCGGCTCCCGCTTTCGCCGATACTGAGGACATCAGCGCGGACATGACCATTGACAATTCGACGTTCATTTCTGGCGAGCTCAACGCAGAGTCTGTGGCAATCGGCTTCCCGTTGGTGACGGACATCGTGGGTGACCGGTTCTATGTCGACCTTCCGGTTGGTTACGTATTCAACGCGTCGACGAGCATCGGTTCCAACATCGAGAGTTACGACCCCGCAACGGGCATTTGCGGGACCGTTGACACCGGAGTCACCATCCCGGCTCTGACGAGCGGGCTCTACTTCTGCACCACGGGCGGATCAGACTTCCCGTTCGAGTTCGTTATTTTGGGCAACGTTCCGAGTGGTGAATACGTCATTCAGCTCGCAGCCGGATCCTTCCGGGCCTTGACGACGGAGACTGACGTTGCTGGCGAAATCACAATCTCCATCGCCATTTCGGGTGACCCCCAGGTGACGGATGATTACGGACACGTAGACGTCATGACGTTGGCCAAGAAGCTTCCCGACACCGGCATCGACGTGTTCGCGCTGACCGCCGTCGGCGCCCTTGCCGGTCTCAGCGGGTTGGCCGCAGTCGTGTTCGTCTCTCTTCGCCGCCGCTCGCGCGTTTAGAGCCGGCCAAAAAGAGCCACGGGCACTAACCGAAGTACTTCGGGAGCGTTTCGGCGCTACGCTGGCGAATCTCGGCAACGGGAACGGTGAATAGTCCCTGTACGTCGAGTGCCGCATCCGCACCGGTCTGATCGGTTACTCCGATTCGCAGAACGGGGTATCCACGGGCTTCACAGAGACCGACGAACTTGACGTCATCTGTGCGATCGACGGAGACGATAACCCGGCCCGTTGACTCGCTGAACAGTGCGGTCGACGCGTCGATGCCGTCACGCTCGAGAATCTCGTCGAGGTAGACGCGAGCGCCAACACCAAAGCGCGAGACCGATTCGGCAAGAGCCTGAGCGAGACCACCATCACTCAGGTCGTGTGCGCTTGTGACGAGACCCTCGAGAGCGGCACCGTGAAGGAGACTCCCCAATGCGACCTCACGCTCGAGGTCGACCGCGGGGGGACGACCACCGAGGTGATTGTGAATCGTGTTGGCCCAGGCGGAGCCGTCGAGTTCGACGCTTGTTTGCCCCAGAAGGTAGATGTTCTGGCCCTCTTCTTGCCAGGCACTCGGGATGCGTCGCGCGACATCGTCGATGACACCGAGCACGCCAACGACGGGAGTCGGGTGAATTGCGACATCACCGGTCTGGTTAAAGAACGAAACGTTGCCGCCCGTGACAGGAATTTGCATGGTCTGGCATGCGTCGGACAAACCTTCGACAGCGCGCTTGAACTGCCACATGACCTCAGGGTTCTCAGGTGACCCGAAGTTGAGGCAGTCGGTCACGGCGGCGGGCACGGCACCCGTCACGCTCACGTTCCGGTAGGCCTCGGCGAGTGCGAGCTGCGCGCCCTGATAAGGGTCGAGCTGGCTGTACCGGCCGTTGCAGTCGGTGGCGATGGAGAATCCCAAGCCTGATTCTTCGTCGACGCGAATCATGCCCGCGTCATCGGGGAACGAGAGGGCGGTATTGCCCATGACGAAGTAGTCATACTGCGTTGTAATCAGGCTCTTGTCTGCGAGGTTCGGGCTCGCAACCAAAGACAAGAACTGCTCGCGCAGCGTTGCACCGTCGGTTGGGCGCGGCAGAACCGATGCGGAGTCGGCATTGAGCGCGTCAATCCACGTCGGGTATGTCACGGGGCGCTCGTAAACGGGGCCATCTACGGCAACGGTCGACGGGTCAACGTTCACAATTTCCTGGCCATCGTGGTGAATCACCAAGCGGCCGGTGTCGGTGACCTCGCCCAAAACGCTCGTCTCCACATCCCACTTGGCTGTTACAGCGAGAAATGCCTCAAGTTTGCCGGGCTCAACCACCGCCATCATGCGCTCTTGACTCTCACTCATGAGAATCTCTTCGCTCGTCAACGTGGGGTCGCGCAGCAACACGTTGTCGAGTTCGACGAACATGCCGCCATCGCCGTTGGCTGCGAGCTCACTCGTCGCACAAGAGATACCAGCCGCACCCAGATCCTGAATGCCTTCGACGAGGCCTTCACGGTAGAGCTCCAGGCAGCACTCGATGAGCACTTTCTCTGCGAAGGGGTCGCCGACCTGAACCGCCGGACGCTTGGTGGGTCCGGTTGAGTCGAACGAGTCGGAGGCGAGAATGGATGCTCCACCGATGCCGTCGCCGCCCGTGCGTGCCCCGAACAGCACGATCTTGTTGCCCACGCCGGAGGCGTTGGCAAGGTGAAGGTCCTCGTGCCGAAGCACACCGACCGCAAGTGCGTTGACGAGCGGGTTCCCCTGATACACAGCGTCAAAGTAGGTTTCGCCACCGATGTTCGGGAGGCCTAAGCAGTTGCC